>JBMOET010000052.1:0-7305 GCA_049314595.1 Candidatus Planktophila sp.
CGTACGCTATTTAAGAGAGCTTTACTCCAGCAAAGAACGCTGAGAATGGATAGTTGATGTTGTACTTAGGAATAGAGAACTTCTTAGGAACAACACTTACTTGTGCTTCATCGTATAGATATAGACCTGGTGCCTCGGTATAAAGCATCATCATGGCCTGGCTATACAACTTCTGTGCAGCAGCCTTATCAGAGCCACTGAGTTCAACTGCATCATCTACTAACTTGTCATAGGCGGTGTTCTTCCAATAGCTCAAGTTAAAGAATGGCTTAGCACTGCTGTGAAATAGTGACCACAAGTTATCTACGCCTGCATCACTATAAGTTGGCCAGTATTTAACAATGAAGAGATCCTGCGCATTGGCTGGATCCTTCTTAGCTGCAGCCCACTGTTGATTAAAGAGCATTCCCTGCACTTCTGCAGTAACTCCGATAGCGGCAAATGCATCCTTGATTAGTGGAACAAAGCGTGCCTCTGCTGAGTTCTCAGATGCATAGGTGATCTTGATTGTCAGGTTCTTTACGCCCGCACGATCCAACATTGTCTTGGCCTTAGCTCGCGCCATTACGTACTGTGGAATCGCTGGGTCATATGGATAGATTCCAGCTGGAACCGGTCCACGAGCCTGAGTTGCATAGCCTTGACCACCAATTGCGGTGATATCGCGGTAGTTAAGCGCCATTGATAGCGCTTGGCGAACAACTGGGTTGTTCAGCGGTGCACGCAATGTATTGAAGTAGCCAACATAGTTAAATGGTGACTTGTACTTAATCACTGAATACTTCTTGTTCTTTTTCAAACTTGCCATGCTGGTCAATGGAACATTTGTTGCCCAATCAACTTGACCTGATGTCATCATCTGCTGAGCAGTGATTCCATCAGCAACAATTGAGATATCGATTGTTGAATAATCTGGCTTATCAGTTGCCCAGTGCTTTGCATATGCACTTAGCACGACAGAGCTTCCAGACTTATAACTAGAGATTGTGTATGGGCCAGAGCCACCATCTTTGCCTGACTCGTAATACTTTGAGTCAGCGGCAACTGCAGCGAGCGCCTTTGGATTAACGATGTATGCACCATATGTTGATGATGCAATCAGATCCATTGGTGCTGCATATGACAAGTTCAAAATAACTGTGTCATCTACTGATGCATCAACGCTCTTGAGCGCATCCCAAATAAATCCAGCTCCGCCAACTTTCTTTGATGAATCAAAGCTGGCCTTGACAGCAGCAGATGTAACTGGTGTGCCATCATGGAATGTTGCACCATCACGCAACTTGAAGGTCCAGGTCTTTCCATCTTTGGATGAACTCCAAGATGTAGCGAGTGCTGGTGTGTACTCAGGTGTTACGCCATCTGGGTTCTTCCACAACAGTGGCTCATACACATTGGTCATGTAGAAAGCCTCAGTCGAAAATGACTGAACAGGATCCCATGTAGTTACAGCTGCAGATGTTGCAACCTTAAATACACCGGCGCCTTGTGCCACAGTTGGAATTGATAATGAAGCCACGGCTAGAAGTGCAGTTGAGATAACTGCAATCAATCGAACGCGTGGTGATGAAAATGCGGTCTTCATGGACATATGTATTCCTCTCCTTACTAACAGATGCAGCGACCTAAACGAGGGTTTTCATGCAGGTGCGTGCATATTGAGCGAAAGTTTAAGCAGGGCGGCTATGCCTGTCTAGGAAAAAACCTTGCCGTTGCTATGCTTTTTAGGCATACTACCTAGATGGATTTACGACTGCTTTCTTACTTCTTAGCCGTCTTTGACGCCGGCTCTATCTCGGCGGCTGCCCGCGAACTGCACATTGGCCAGCCATCGCTGTCTCGCCAGATTCGAAATCTAGAGCGCTCTCTAGGCATCTCCCTGTTTACTGTCGGCCCTAAAGCAAGTGCAACACCGGCGGCCATCGCCTTTGCTCCAATCGCCCGCGACTTAATCGCCCGCGCGGTTCAGGCCGAGGCCACTATTAAATCGATGGATCACAACGAAGCGATTCGCCTAACAATTGCCGGTCCTCCAACAACTGTGGCCGATGTTATTGCGCCATTTATTGCAACCTCAGGTGCTCAAGGATTACTTGCCAACATCCGCGAAGTTCTGCCTAACGCTATCTATCGCGAACTTGCCCAATACCGCGCTGACTTAGTAATCGGGTCCAGTCCTCCCCCTGCCCATCTGGAATACATTGTCGTTGGTTATTCGCCAATTTGGGCTCAGCTGCCGGAAGATAAAAGGAGTGTCCATAAAAACGAGATTACGTTGGCAGAAGTTGCTCAATACCCTCTGGCTATCGTTGATGATAATCACAACGTGCGCCGCGTATTTGATCAAGTGATTGCAGAGGCCGGTCTGTCGGTACAGATCGCATTTGAAACTCAATCCACTCAAGCATCACAAGCTTTAGCCGCAGCTAACCGTGCCGTGTGCATCAGCTCTGATGATCCGCGCTTTAATCTGCACCCTTTACTGATAAAAATTGCCGGTAGAAAAAACCCTCTATCTATTACCCTTTATTGCGCATGGGATCCTGGCCACTTTGCTGCAGATCAAATTAAAATCACTGCCCTTGCCCTGCATGATTTCTATAACACTCAGCGTGGTTAAAGGGTAATATAAATCGATCCCGCAGATTCACTGGCTACATACTTATGCAGCCCAGCACGTGCGGGCCCCTTTGTTTCATCGGCTAGCATCCTCACGGGCTACCTTACGAAGATCTTCCCATCGGCCTCGGTGACCTTAAATGCGGCCAAGGGATATCGCGCTTGCCCGCTGATTACATCACCGGTAATTGGATCAAAGTACGTAATGTGGCAGTTGCAGACAAGATTCTTTTTCTCCACATCCAACGCACAGCCCTGATGGGTGCACGTTGCGCTCAGTGCAATGATCTTGCCTTCGATACGGTTTAAGAGATAAGAAACGCGTTGCCTATTTTCATTGAGCGCATCAAAGATCTTCATCTGACCATCTGTTAACTCTGATGATTTAGCCATGACGACACCGCGTACATCATCTGGAACAAATGGCTCAGCAGATTTCGTCGCCTTGGTAGTAGCACTCGGAGTAGCAGTTGCCGATGGGCTCGCAGAACTCTTTGCCGTAGCAGTAGCCGATGCTGCAACAACTTTTGCACCCTGCTGCCAGATCAACTTTCCCTTTGATTTCACCACGATGTATTGATATCCCCGCCAGATTATCCTCTGCCCTACCCGTGCCGGTTTAAGCGTGGGGCCAACGGCGGTGGCAAGTGAGGGAAAGAAGAGTCCCAGTACTGATACTGCTCCTGTGCTTACAAAAATTCGCCGTTTAATCATTCTCTCTGCGCCCATCGCGCCAATCTAATTGGTCCGACTCTGTCAATAGCCCGAAATATTCTTTATTAACCCAATCCTCACTCACAATTCACCAGAGCAAGTCGCTTTTTCATACAACTACGATCGGCCCACTAAATGTGATTTTTCAGAACTGTTTCACCAAAAACCAATCTGCCATTCACCTGCAGTTACCTGTCTAGACACCGCGCCTTGTCATGATTGGTCCATGCATCTGACACAGATTTCAATGTATTTTCACACTCACCGCCAGCCAATTGATGAATACACCAAACTAGAACTAGATCAACACGCTCGCCTTAGTCGCATACGTCGCGACACTCAAGCCTTTGACGAAGAACTTGCCCGCCAAGAAATAATCATCGATCAAAGCCGCCGCATCGCTTAATTACCAAATAGTCATCCGTCACGTCGACAAACAAAAACCCCCGCACAGTTAATGTGCGGGGGTTTTTGTGTTCCCTCGATTTAGAACACCATGTTTATGGAGCAGGTACTGTGTGAACGTCCAAGTTGTCCTTGATAATGTGAACCTTGAATGTCCATAAGTTATCTGCACGTGGATCGATAATTAATTCAACCCAGTGGTTAAATCCTGAACCAAATGTCTGTACGCGTGTGAAGTTTTCAACTAGTGAACCCTTGTCTAGCTCGACAAGCTTTCCAGCTGTTTCATTCATTGGCATATCAACTTGGAACCAGTGATCGTCGCCATTTTGTAGCAGTACTGGCTTCTTGAATCGCAAAGTATTTGTAAGCAGTGCCTGCTTTACGTTTGCAAAAGCTGCCGTGTACTCGTTATTTGGAGAAGCGGCATCACGTGCATATCCAAACCAGTCCATGTTCGCCTGAACAACAACGATTACTCCGACAGATCCATCGGATACTGCCTTGGCAAAGCCCTTATTGATCCAAGCAACGTTTGCAGCATCGCGGGCCTTGTATTCAACGTCATCACCATCTTTTGCAGTGTCGTTGTATGTCTTAAATGCAGGGTTTGCAACTGCTGCGTTATTGGCTGAACCTGGAACGTGAGGCAAGATGTATGTAATTCCCTTGTAGCTAAACATCTGTAGCTCTGGATAGGCAGCATCATGTGAAACCACGATACGAGCATTTGATGCACCAAGGGTGATGTATGAACCATCGGCGTTCTGGAAGAAGTTCGAGCGAACGAGTGCTAAACGAGTGAGCGGGTCATATGCACCCTTTACTGCACGATCACAGTCGACCCATTCGTTATCGCCAACTGAGTAAAACAGTGGCTTAGTAAACTTGTCAAAGAAACCAGTCTTCAGCGCTGGGTAGGCGGCATCGGTGCACTTATTACCCTTACCGCTCATCGTGTCGCCATCAAAGAGAACCAGGTTAATCAATGAGTTTGCATTGATTTCGTTGATAACGGCTGGGACCTGTGCAACGCCTTTAGCGTCATATGGCATATCGCCAATCAGCGCGATGCTGTATTTAAATGCCATTGCAGCATTTGCTTGTGTGCCCGCAGCATTTGAAACTACTAATGCAAGTGAGCCAATGATCAGAAGTGCGAATGCGCGCTTAAGCGCCTTAAGTGTCAGTAGGTTAGTCATTTGTGTATCTTTGTTTTCACAGGTTGCCAGATGACCAACCCTGGGAAACTCCAGTCCAAACAACAAATTAACAGTTGGATTTCCGCTTTTGATGTAAAATTATTCTATGACCGAACAGATCGACCAGTTTTTTCGCCCGGACGGCTCACTGATAAACATCCCCGTCAAGGCCACCAAGAAGATTGCTGTACTACACCGCATCGCCGACACAATCAGTCCCGATGTGCGCTACCCCGAGAAGGCACTTAACGAAATAATCGCAGCCTTCCACCCCGACACTGCTGCCATTCGCAGACACATGATTGAGTACGAAATCTTGCAACGCGATAACGCCAGCGTGTATTGGAAAGCCACTTAAAAATCTGCAGGGTTATCTCTTTCACACAAAAAGCCTCACACGCCAACACAATGTGACCTGGCATGAGCGCTGGCTCTGGTTCTACTATATTTAATCGCTACTTACCGGTCTAGCATTTATTTAGGCCTACTAAGGAGCATCACATGCCTGATATCTCAGAGAAATTCGTAGTCGTAACAGTTACTAAACATGAAACCCGCGTATGGGCAACAGGAATATCCAAGGGTTCGATCCCAGAAAAGATATTTGCGCCAGCTGGCCAGTTCAAACACCACTTTAGAACCGACCCTGTTGAACAACGCCGAGGCGATGGCCCAGGGGTTCCTGCATACTTTGATGAGATCGTTGCATCCATATCTGGTGCATCAGAGATTTTATTGATCGGCCACGGTAACGGCAAAGCAAGTTCAATGCTGCAATTTATTCAGCACCTAGAGCGCAAGCACCCCACATTGGCCAAAAAAGTCGTTGATGCGCTGGATACAAACCTTGATGCACTGACCGAACCCCAGATCCTTGCGATGGCACGTGATTGGTTTGCAGCACATCCCCGCTAATTAATTCGGCGGCCTCTGCCAATAATCATCTTCAGCAAACCAATAACAACCATCACAAACCCAACCGGCATCGTCAGCATCATGAACCAGATATAGGTACCTGTGCCACCGCCTTCATCCCACATAGATCCACCTTGAAAGATTGAAGTAACCAAGGCAAGCACAAGGGGTGAGACAGCAAAGATCAGGCCTGCCCGTATAAAAGGAAATCGCTTCATAGGAAAAGTACTTAGTTGTTCTTTACATACTCCGCGGCATGCGGAAACCCATTAGCTGCAAGCTTCTCAGCCAAATCTTCCTTGACTGCCTTAACTACTTTATGTGTTCCATTGCAGTTCTTCTCTGGATCTGTGGAGTACCCGCATGTACAAGCGCCCATGGCATTTCTCATTTCATAACTAGTAGGTCGAAAGCGTATAGGACGAAAGACTCTCGCGCATGAATTCGAGACAAAACCCCCGTGGCCCTATCGCTGCGGGGTCATTCTTTTCCCATGCCTACAGATCCTTTCTTAAATAGCTACTTCTGGTAGTGAAAGCGTGCGGAAATAATTACTAGTTTTTTACCCTCAACGCGATAGACCAAGCGATGTGTTTTATCAATGCGTCGTGAATAGGTATCTTGGTCTTGAAACCTCAGCTGCTCTGGCACGCCGATTCCTAAAAAGGGAGTCTCCAAAGAATTAGCGATTAATGCATTAATTCGATCTAGTTTCTTCTGATTGCCACTATTGCGCCAGTAATCTAGGTCTGCAAGGGCTCGAGTAGTGGCGACAACCTGGTCTAATTTGTTTTTAGGCACAACTGAACTTACTTACTCTTTTTCTTGGCCTTGCTTTTCACTCTAACTGTTGTGAGTGGAAACTCCACAGTGTGCAGTTCTCCGCGATCGGCTTGAGCCAAGGACTCCAGCAACCATTCACGATTGGCAGGTGTAGACAGCAGATACGCAGTTTCAATCATGGATTCATATTCGCTGACTGAGATTAAAACCGCGTTTCCAGCCTTGGATGTGATGACAACAGGCTTCATATCGGCATTGACCTGCTCAATCAATGGAAATAACTGAGCTCGTGCTTGTGAAGCGGTAATCGCCATGAGGGAGGCCTTTCATGAGTGGTACAAGAAACAGTACCATACTCAAGCCTGGCCAACGTCCGGTGGTCACACTGGCCCGGGCCGTGAATACCACCAAGAAGATTGCCGTTCTCTATCGCATCGCCGAGAGACTATCCCCCGATGTGCGCTACCCCGAAAAAGCTCTCAATGAAATAATCGCAACCTTCCACCCCGACACCGCTGCCATTCGCAGACACATGATTGAGTATGGGACCTTGGAGAGAGATAGTGGGAGTATTTATTGGGTGTCCGTTAACTCTTAATCGAGATCGGAGTCGCACTACTTTATGAAGGTTACGTTCAGTTGAGCGTGATTTTCTTGAAGTAAATAT
>JBMOET010000053.1:0-7252 GCA_049314595.1 Candidatus Planktophila sp.
ATGCACTTACTTACTCACGGATTCTTTAAAGCTGGAATGTTCCTTGGAGCAGGTTCAGTAATGCATGGCATGAATGACGAAGTAAACATGCGCAAGTACGGTGCGCTTCGCAAATTCATGCCGATTACATTTGCAACATTTGGTCTAGGTTACTTAGCGATTTTAGGTGTTCCACCATTTGCTGGTTTCTACTCAAAAGATATGATTATTGAAACGGCATTTAACTCAGGTGGAATCAAAGGAGTTATTCTCGGTTGCGTAACTTTGTTGGGTGCTGGAATCACCGCCTTTTATATGACTCGCGTAATGATTCTTACCTTTACTGGACAGTCACGTTGGGATGATGAAGCACATCCACATGAGTCCCCATGGTTAATGTGGTTTCCGATGGCTATCCTTGCAATTGGATCTGTAACTTCTGGATATTTATTAAGCCATGGGGATGCCTTAGTTAACTGGCTATCTCCGCTCTTTGAAAACCATGGAGAGCACGAAGAGCTTCTTTCTCCAATGGTTGTCTCTGGGCTTGCATTAGCAATGGTTGCAATAGGCGTTGCAATCGCATTCGTTAAGTATTCACTCAACAAAGTAGATGCCGTTGCACCAACCGATGTTTCAATCTTCACGACAATTGCACGCCAAGACTTAATGCAAGATCGCTTCAACGAGGCCGTCTTTATGCAACCAGGCCAGGTTCTCACTGCTGTCTTAGTTAAGACCGACGAGGCCGTCATTGACGGTGCCGTACGCGGGGTTGGACATATGGCTCTTGGCTCAGGCTCTGCGCTTCGCGGTATTCAGACCGGCTTTGTTCGAAGTTATGCAGCATTAATCTTAATCGGCGCAGTTGCGCTGGTCGCAGCGATCTGGGTGGTGACTCAATAATGAACTGGTTAACACTCTTAATGGTTTTGCCATTAGTCGGCTCGGTAGCCTTAGCGGTACTACCGAAAGAAAATGAAAAGTTAGTCAAGCAAGTTGCACTTGCCTCAACGCTAACAGTTATGGGCGCAACAATTGCTATGGCAGTTGGTTTTCAACGCGACAACCTAGAGCTTCAATTTGTTGAGAAGTACTCATGGATTCCATCTTTTGGAATCAATTACGCACTTGGCATTGATGGTCTAGCACTTGTCTTGATTTTGATGTCGACAATACTTGCCCCTGTGGTTGTACTTGCCGGGTGGAATGAATCTCAAGGCGGACGTTGGAGCGTTAAAACTTTTTATATTCTTATTCTTGTCTTAGAGACAATGATGATTGGTGTCTTTGCTGCAACCGATGTCTTTCTATTTTATGTAATCTTCGAAGCGATGTTGATTCCCGTTTACTTCCTTATCGGTGGTTACGGAAGCGGAGAACGTTCTGCAGCGGCAGTTAAGTTTTTGATTTACAGTCTTTTCGGTGGATTAATGATGTTAGCCTCAATAATTGCTCTGTACGTGATGTCGGGTGCTCAAGGCGGCCATACATTTGATCTAGCCGCATTGTCACAACTTCAGATGAGTTCTATGACGCAAAATCTCTTGTTCCTTGGATTCTTTATTGCCTTTGCAATCAAAGCTCCATTGTGGCCACTTCATACATGGTTGCCAGATGCTGCCGAATCAGCTACTCCCGGCACCTCAGTCTTGCTACTTGGCGTGCTCGATAAAGTTGGAACTTTTGGAATGATTCGTTACTGCCTAACGCTGTTTCCAGATGCAAGCAAGACTTTTACCCCAGTGATTTTAGTTTTAGCCGTCATATCGATTATCTACGGTGCGATATTGGCAATTGGACAGCGCGATTTGAAGCGCTTAATCGCCTTCACTTCGATTTCTCACTTCGGCTTTATTACGTTGGGAATCTTCGCCATGACCTCACAAGGCTATAGCGGGGCAGCGTTATACATGTTTAACCATGGCTTCTCGACTGCCGCACTGTTCTTAGTCGGCGGCTGGATGATTTCACGCAGAGGCTCATCCACGATTGCAGATTTCGGTGGTTTACAGCGAATAACCCCAGTCATGGCCTGGATGTTCTTCCTTGCCGGAATGTCATCTCTGGCTCTTCCTGGGATGTCGAGCTTTGTTAGCGAGTTCTTGGTTCTTGTTGGAACATTTAACAGGTACCCAGTTCATGCAGTTATCGCAACCTTTGGAATCGTCTTAGCTGCGCTATACATCTTGATTCCAGTTCAAAAAGCCTTACACGGTCCAACCACACCTGGAAATGAAGACCTTAGTGACTTAAATCTTCGTGAGAAAATTGCCATCGCTCCGGTAATTGCAATCATTGTCGTTCTTGGCTTCTACCCGGCACCACTTCTTAATGTTATTAATCCAGCGGCCACACATGTGATTGCTCAATTGGGTTTTAGCGATCCAGCGCCAACAAGTGGAGGCAAGTAATGACATTCACCGCGCCAGTTCTTAACTACACCCTTCTTTCGCCGATCTTGATCTTGCTGGGTGGTGCCTTAATTGGTGTTCTAGTTGAAGCCTTTGTTTCAAAGGCTTTGCGTGCGATAACTCAACTTAGTTTGACTGTTGGAACCCTTGTACTTTCATTAGCACAGGTATGGAGAATTCATAATGAGCAGTCGATGACTGCAGCAATGGGCTCGGTAATAATCGATGGTCCAGCGATATTGCTACAAGCATCAATCCTTATTATCTCAATTATCTCGATTTTTCTGATTGCAGATACTGATCATTTCACTGCACTTGCTGCCGCACTGCCTGGCTCTGAAGAAGAGCGCCATTCACTTGAAACTGGTAATCGTGTAACTGAGGTCTATCCACTAACTCTCTTTGCGGTTTCTGGAATGCTGTTGTTCCCGATCGCCAGCGATTTAATTACTCTATTTGTGGCTCTAGAGATGCTGTCTCTGCCGCTGTACTTAATGGCCGGCTTGTCTCGCCGCCGCCGATTAGCTTCACAAGAGGCGGCATTAAAGTACTTCTTATTGGGTGCGTTTTCATCGGCCTTTTTCCTCTTTGGAATGGCTTATTTATATGGTTATTCAGCCTCTGTCACATATGCGGGTATCCGTGAATCAGTTGTGGGCGGAAGCGGAAATGACGTACTTCTGTTAATCGGTATGGCATTTTTATCAATTGGACTGCTCTTTAAAGTTGGCGCAGTTCCATTCCATGCCTGGTCACCAGATGTGTATCAAGGTGCGCCGACTCCAATAACTGGTTTCATGGCAGCTGCCACAAAAGTCGCAGCCTTTGGTGCGATGCTTCGTATTTATTACACCGTATTTGCTAATGCGCAATGGTCGTGGACTCCACTGCTATCTGTGATTGCAATTATTACAATGCTCTTTGGCTCTTTAGTTGCTATTACTCAACGCGATGTTAAGCGCATGTTGGCATATTCATCAATTGCTCATGCAGGTTTCTTGCTGGCTGGTGTAATCGCCCTCAATAAAGCAGGGCTTGAAGCTTCAATATTTTATTTGTTTGCATATGGAGTCGCTACAGTCGGTGCATTTGCAGTTGTAACTCTTGTCCGTGACTCTTCAGGTGAAGTTACCGATTTAAATCGCTGGAAGGGTCTAGGTAAGCGTTCTCCATGGGTTGCGGCAACGTTCGCAGGATTCTTATTAGCTTTTGCCGGAATTCCACTAACGAGCGGATTTATTGGAAAGTTTTCAATCTTCTCGGCAGCATATGAAAGCGGAGCCAAGGGCGTTGTAATCGCCGGCGTACTTTCAAGTGCGATAGCAGCCTTCTTCTATATTCGCGTAATTGTTTTAATGTTCTTCACCGATGCAACTCAAGATGGAACAAGCGTTGAGCTTCCATCAGTTCTGACACGTGCAACTCTGGTTGTATCTATTGCGATCACTATTGCACTCGGTGTGTACCCAGCACCACTGCTGAATGTAATTTCAAACCTCTCAACCTTTATTCGCTAATGTCATCGTTTGGTATTCCAAATGTTGCGCCAGCACTTGAAACAACATTGGTTGCGCAAATGGCCGGCGTTGAGTCACTCTTGCGCAGCCACACGAAGAGTGAGTACCCATTCGTTGATGAGACTGCCCACCACCTAGTAGCCGCTGGCGGCAAGCGTTTGCGCCCACTATTGGTGCTATTGACCTCTCAATTCGGGGATCCAATGGCGTCGGGAGTAATCCCTGCCGCTGTGGCCTGTGAAATCACGCACCTAGCAACGTTGTATCACGATGATGTTATGGACGAAGCGCCTTTGCGCCGTGGAGTAGAAAGCGCCAATATTCGTTGGGGAAATACGATTGCAATCTTGACGGGGGATTTTCTCTTTGCAAAGTCTTCGGATTTATTAGCCGATCTGGGTCCTGAAGCGGTGCGTTTGCAAGCACGAACATTCGAGCGTTTAGTTATTGGCCAGATCATGGAGACCCAAGGGCCAAATCCTGGACAAGATGCACTAGAACATTATTTGAAAGTTGTTGCCGACAAGACAGGTTCACTAATTGCCGCAAGTGCGCGTTATGGTGCGATGGTCTCAGGTGCACCGGCCAATATTATGGAGACGGTAACTACATTCGGAGAAAAAATCGGCGTTGCATTTCAGTTGGCCGACGATGTAATCGATATTGCAAGTGAATCAAATCAATCTGGAAAGACGCCCGGTACTGATTTGCGAGAAGGCGTTCCAACATTAGTAACTCTCAACGTTATGAAGTCAACAAATCCGGCAGATCACGAGCTGCAGCAACTATTGAAAGCTCCGATTGAGGATGAAGAGATTGTTGCGCAGGTCTTAGTTCAACTTCGCAACCATGATGCTTTGGAACAATCTCGCGCGCAGCTGCACCAGATAGCAAAAGAGGCTCGCCTTGCACTTGGGCCTTTGCCAATAAGTGATGCAACAGGTGCCTTAATGTCGCTATGCGACGCTGTTATCGACCGTTCGGCTTGATTTAATAAGATCTAAAGCTAGCGCAGTTAAGGCGAGCCAAATAAATAAGAATCCTACCCAGCGGGCAGGCGGCATATCTTCATGCCGAACCCACACACCAATTGAGAATTGAATTGTTGGTGTTATGTATTGCAGCAAACCAATAACGGTCAAGGGTAGACGCGTTGTAGAGCCGTTAAATAGCAGCAGAGGAATCGCGGTAATAGCGCCAGCGCTGATGAGCAAGATTGTTAAACCAGGTTTGTGGCCAAACTGGCCATTGCCCTGATTGCCTATATAAATCAGGTATGCCAGGGAGGGGATGCTAGCTATGAGAGTCTCAGTAAATAGGCCTTCTAATGCTCCTAATCCAAGCTGTTTCTTCATTACGCCATAGCTGCCCCAAGAGATTGCCAGACCAATTGCTACCCACGGTGGACGACCGTAATCGAACGTAAGAACTAATACTCCGCATGTCGCGATTGCGACTGAGGTCCATTGCAGAATGCGCATTTTCTCTTTCAATAAGAGAACACCAAAAGAGATAATGATTAAAGGATTAATGTAATAACCAAGAGATGCTTCGACAACATGACCATTATTTGTAGCCCAGATATAGATCAACCAGTTAACTGAAATTAAGAATGATGTCATAAAAAGCTTCACAGCAACCATTGGCCGCTTGAGCGTTGTCATGGTGGCACGAAGTGACTTTGTAATCGCTAAGACTATGAAGCAAAAAACCAAAGTCCAGGCCGCGCGGTGTGAAACAATTTCTAAAGCATTGGCAGGTTCAAGTAATGGCCAAAACAAAGGGAAAAGTCCCCAGAGACTGTACGCACCTACTCCAAAGAGAAGACCAGTTTTGTTTTTACTCAATTATCTAAAGTTCGTAAATTGAACAGCAAAGTCCCAGCCACCGTCTTTAATCATGGCCATCGTCTCCTGTAAATCATCGCGACTCTTTGAAGTAACTCGCAGCTCATCGCCTTGAATCTGAGTCTTAACTGATTTAGGACCCTCATCACGAACTAGCTTTGCAATCTTTTTTGCATTCTCGGTGGAGATTCCCTCTTTCAAAGGCACGGCGATCTTGTAGATCTTTCCAGATAAGAACGGTGCACCAGCATCAAGGTGCTTTAGCGAGACACCACGTTTGATCATCTTGTCTTTAACAACATCTAGAGCCGCCTTAGCGCGCTCCTCAGTATCGGCCTCGATTAAAATCTTTTCACCCTCTAGCTCAATCTTTGAGCCAGTATTCTTGAAGTCAAAGCGGGTATCGATCTCGCGGATCGCCTGGTTAATGGCGTTATCGAGCTCCATCCGGTCGATCGTGGAGGTTACGTCGAAACTGCTATCTGCTGCCACGGTGGGGCTCCTTTTCTCGCTAAAAGGCGGCCAAATAAATTGGGTTAGCGTGCCTGCGTGCTTAAGGTATCCTTACCCTTCGCACTATACATAATTGCCGCACTACTTGTTCGACCCTGGCGGGTTGCCCGAGCGGCCAATGGGAGGGGACTGTAAATCCCCCGGCTCTGCCTTCGAAGGTTCAAATCCTTCACCCGCCACCAGTACGTTCTTCTATACCCAGGTCTGTTCTGGCGCATTAAGTAAGAAGATCGAGCTTTACTTAATTAATATGGTGAAGTTGCTTCCGGCAATCCCAAGATCTGCGCAGGTACCCTTGGTCGACTTTGTCGGCCAAGGGTTGTTCCCTTTTATTGGGGACGCAAAACTATTCGAATTGGATTATCACTTTTGCTGGCCAACTGAGCTAAAGCCTCCTTGGCTTGCTCTAAGGCCATAATCGAGGAAATTGAGCCTGAAAGATCGAGTTTTCCAGCCCTCACTAGTTCAACCAACTCTTGCGTATGGTGCACCTCTGAACCATAGTGTCCAAGGATTTGGTTTCGTTTATACACAAAGGCCATATCACTTGGAATATGTATCGGCTCACTAGCAATTCCAATGATTACCAGCTTGCCACCTTCTGCAAGCAAGGGAAGCGCTTGGACGCGAACAGCACTTATTCCGGCAAAATCAAAGGCCGAATCAATACCTCGACCATTAGTAATTGCACGAACTTTCTTGGCAAACTCTGGATCATGTGGATCAAGTGCAAGATCAGCACCGGCTTTAATTGCTCTTTCTCGAGCTTGCAAAAGCGGATCGACTGCGATGATAGGCGTGCATCCTACAATCTTTAGTAGTTGAACCGCATGAATACCCAACCCGCCGATTCCAAATACAGCACTTGAGAGCCCAGCTCGCATCTGGGCAGTTTGAGTAATTGCCGCCCATGGCGTTGAGACAGCATCTGGAATAATGCACGCCTCTTCGAAACTGAGTTGGTCGTGAATTGCAACTAAAG
>JBMOET010000054.1:0-6943 GCA_049314595.1 Candidatus Planktophila sp.
ATGTGGCTTGGTGAATTAATCACTGATCGCGGTGTCGGTAACGGTATGTCGATCTTGATCTTTACATCTATCGCTGCAGGATTCCCTGGCCAATTGTGGTCAATCAAGCTTCAAAAGGGCTGGGTCGCATTCTTATTCGTTATGGCCGTTGGTGTTTTAGTAGTTGCCGCCGTTGTATTCGTTGAGCAGGCTCAGCGTCGTATCCCAGTTCAATATGCCAAGCGCATGGTTGGACGTCAGGCATATGGTGGAACCAGCACATATATTCCAATCAAGGTCAACCAGGCCGGTGTTATTCCAGTAATTTTTGCATCCTCACTTCTCTATATTCCTTCACTGATTGTCAACTTCACCAACAGTCAAGCAGCATGGGCAGTATGGATTAGCCGCAACTTCGTAAAGGGTGATCACCCAATTTACGTTCTTTCTTATGCCTTGCTCATTATTTTCTTTACTTACTTCTATGTTGCCATCACATTTAATCCAGATGAGGTCGCAGATAATATGAAGAAGTACGGTGGCTTTATTCCTGGAATTCGTGCGGGACGACCAACATCTGAGTATCTTCAGTATGTTCTCTCGCGTATTACTGCACCAGGATCACTTTACTTAGCACTCGTTGCAGTAATTCCAATCGGCGCACTTGTGCTCTTTGGTGCAACTCAGAACTTCCCATTTGGTGGAACTGCGATTCTGATCGTTGTCGGTGTTGGTTTAGATACTGCAAAGCAGATCGAGTCACAGTTGCAACAGCGTTCCTATGAGGGATTCCTTAAGTAATGCGTCTAGTCCTGGTAGGTCCACCAGGTGCTGGTAAGGGAACACAAGCGCAATTCCTAGCCGCGCACTATTCAATTCCGCATATCGCAACAGGTGATATTTTCCGTGCCAATCTAAAGGCTGGCACACCCCTTGGTATCCAAGCTAAAGCATTTATGGATAAGGGCGAGCTTGTTCCAGATTCAGTAACCAATGAAATGGTGAGAGATCGCTTACTCCAAGACGATGCAGCAAATGGATTTTTACTTGATGGCTTTCCACGTAACGTCGCCCAAGCTGAGGTTTTACGCGCCAATTTAGCTGAAAAAGCGACACCACTTACCGCAGTTCTAGAGCTTTCAATCGATAACGCTGAAATCGTTGCCCGCCTATCCAGCCGGCGCACATGCAAAGAGTGCGGATTACCAACGGTAAACACTGATAAATGTCCAACGTGCGGGGGAGATGTATACCAGCGCGAGGATGACAAGGCAGAGGTTATTACACGCCGCTTAGAAGTATACGAAGAGCAGACTGCGCCGATTGTCTCTTTCTATCGCAGTGAGGGTTTGCTTATTACTGTGAGTGCGATCGGTAGCGTTGAAGAGATTACAGAGCGTGCAATTTCTGCGTTGAGTCGCGTTTCATAAAGAAGCAAGCAATGGCGATTCAGATTAAAACCCTTGATCAGTTACAGGTCATGCGTCGCGCCGGATTAGTTGTCGCCCAGATTCATCAAGCAATACGCGAGGCGATAAAGCCCGGCATGACGACCGATGCCCTGGATGTAATCGCTGCCGCTGTTATCAAACGTGGTGGCGCAACATCTAATTTTCTAAATTACCACGGTTTTCCAGCCACAATCTGCGTGTCAATTAACGATGAGATCGTTCATGGAATTCCTGGGCCAAAGATAATTAATGATGGCGATATCGTCTCAGTAGATTGCGGAGCAATAGTCGATGGCTGGCACGGCGATGCCGCATTCTCGATTGGTGTTGGCACGATTAGCGCCGAGGATCAAAAACTGATGGATGTCTGCGAAGAGTCCATGTGGCATGGAATTGCAGCAGGAAAGAATGGCGCGAAGCTTTCAGATATTGGCTATGCCATCGAGCAGTACACGAATTCGCAAGGTAAGTATGGGATTCTGCAAGAGTACGGCGGCCATGGAATCGGCACAGAGATGCACCAAGAGCCACATGTATTAAATTTTGGTAAAGCCGGAAATGGTCCACAGATTGTTGCTGGATTGGCACTTGCTATTGAGCCGATGATTACCCGGGGATCGGCGCGCACGAAGGTTTTAGCCGATGATTGGACCGTGGTCTCCGCCGATAAATCTCGTGGTGCCCACTTCGAACATACCTATTGCATCGCACCTGATGGGAAGCCATTTGTTTTAACGGCAATCGATGGTGGTAAGGCTAATTTGGCGCGATTTGGCGTAGAGATCTCGGAGTTGCTGTAAAAAATACTCAATTGTTACCTGTAAATGCTTACTAAACCCCCAGTTTCACGCTACTTTCACTCCAGCCCTCACCCTCGGGGGATTGAACTAATGGGGAGATTAATGAAAAAAGTAACTCGTTTTGGGGCAGCGTTTGCAGTTGCAGCCCTTCTAGTGAGCAGCGTTGGAGTTTCTCATGCTGCAGTGAAGCCAGCGGCTAAAGCGACAATCGGAGATGACTGCACAAGCGCATCAGTCGGTAAGAGCGCTAAGGGTCGTGGAGTAGATGGCACTGACCTAACATGCCTTGTTGTACCAAATGGCTCATATAAAGGCTCAACAAAATGGTGGTACAAAGATGTTAAGCCACTAAAGAATATTGATTGGACTATTCCAGCTAACCCAGGTGGATACTCACTAACAAGTGATGCAATTACCGAAGCGCTTAAGGCTGAAGATCTTCTCAGTACTTCGTCATCTGTCTTTAAGCCAGGTGCTGGCGGAGCAGTCGGACTTGGTGCATTCCAAGAGATCAAGGGCAAGCCAGAAGCTGCCTTGATTACTGGAATTGCCATGACTGGTGGTTTGTATTCAAACAAGTCCCCACTCAAGTTAACTGACTCAACACCAATCGCTAAGATTTTGCGCGAATACGATGCAGTTGTTGTTCCTGCAGCATCTAAGTACCGCACGCTTAATCAGTTGATGGATGACTTAAAGGCTAAGCCAAATAGCGTAGCTATTGCCGGCGGCAGCAAGGGTGGAATCGATCACCAAGTAATTGGCCTGCTTGCACAAAAAGCAGGAATTGATCCAACTAAGTTGAACTACGTTGTTTTCTCAGGTGGACCTGAAGTTGTTGTCTCTCTCTTGAGTAATTCAACACAAGTTGGTCTATCTGGAACAGGTGAGTTTGCTTCATACATCGCATCTGGAAAACTACGCGTTCTTGGCGTCTCATCCGCTAAGGCACTATCTGGCTATAAAGGAAAGACTTTTGTATCCCAGGGCTATGACCTTGTTTACGGAAACTGGCGTGGAATCATGGCACCAGCTGATCTATCAGCAGCTGATCGCCTTAATTTCATCAAGGTGATTGACATCATGCACGTGTCACCAGCCTGGAAGGCACAACTAGTAAAGAATAACTGGGATAACGAATTCGCTGCAGGGACTGCTTTCAAAGCCTTCCTTGACAAGCACATCCCAGAAATCAATGCAGTTATGAAGGGCCTCGGAATCTAATTGGCGCTTCAAAAAGTCGCTAAGCAAGGAAAGGGAGAGCTCGCATTTGCGGGCTCTCTCTTCCTGCTTGGTATTTTCGTTGCTTGGGATACCTCAAGAATGCAGATCCCGCAGGGCTCATCAATTGTTAGCCCCCAAACCTTTCCTTACATGGTCTCGGCATTTATTTCACTTGTTGGCGTGGGATTAATTATCGAAGTTTTGCGAGGTCGTTACGCGACCCCAGATGGCGCAGAACCAGGTGATCCATTTATCGCACCAAGCTATAAGACCATGGCGATTTTGATGGCGGCAATCGGTTTGCACGTCATTTTGCTAGAGATTGCTGGCTATGTTATTTCAGCAACTATTTGTTTTTGGGGCGTTTCATATGCCTTTGGTTCGCGCAAGTTTCTTAAGGATCTTGCTATCAGTTTAGTTTTTGCATTGAGCGTTTATTTCTCATTCACTCAAGGTTTAAATATCAATCTACCTGCAGGTTTCTTCGAAGGGATCTTTGGTAAATAGCCATGGGAAATAGTTTTGCAATGTTGTTAGATGGTTTCCAAACCGCTTTCACGCCGACAAATTTAGCGTTTGGTCTACTAGGAACTTTTCTTGGAACCCTCGTTGGCGTCTTGCCAGGTATCGGACCAGCACTTGCAATTGGATTATTACTGCCAATCTGTTTGACGGTTAATCCAACGTCGGCCTTGATCATGTTTGCAGCTATTTACTACGGCGCTATGTATGGCGGATCGACAACCTCGATTTTGTTAAATACCCCTGGTGAGAGTGGCTCGGTGATAACCGCCCTTGAAGGTAACAAGATGGCTAAAGCTGGGCGAGCTGGCGCAGCCCTGGCAACAGCTGCCATCGGCTCATTTGTGGCCGGCACCATTGCTACCTTGCTATTAGCCTTCGGCGCTCCGGCATTAGCTGATTTAGCGTTAACAATTCAGCCTGCAGGCTATTTAGCCTTGATCATCTTGGCCTTTGCAACTGTTGGAACACTCTTGGGGGAATCCCGAATCCGAGGACTTGTAGCACTTGCCGTTGGTTTAGTGATCGGCTTAATCGGCGCAGATTTACAGTCAGGTGCTTTGCGACTGACGTTCGGCAACCTCAATGCAATAGATGGAATTGAAACTGTCACGGTCATTGTTGCAATCTTTGCTTTAGGTGAGGCGCTCTATTTGGCAAGCCGTCATACATTAGTCAATGTTGATGTCCTAACAATGAGTGGAAAAGCATGGATGACACGCGAGGACTTTAAGCGTTCATGGAAGCCTTGGCTTCGCGGAACTGCAATTGGTTTTCCACTCGGTGTAATTCCAGCAGGTGGCTCCGAAGTTCCAACTTTTTTAAGTTACGGTGTTGAGAAGGCCTTATCAAAGAACAAAGATGAGTTTGGTAAAGGTGCCATTGAAGGCGTAGCAGGACCAGAGGCGGCAAATAATGCAAATGCTGCGGGCGTTCTAGTTCCTATGTTGGCACTTGGTTTGCCAACTTCTGCGACGGCTGCCGTTGTTTTAGTTGCCTTTCAATCATTTAATATCCAGCCCGGTCCAATGCTTTTTCAAACAAATCCCGAAATTGTCTGGGGCTTAATCGCGTCACTGTTTATTGGCAATACATTATTGCTTGTTTTAAATTTGCCGCTCATTCGCTTTTGGGTTCTACTTCTTAAGATCCCGAGCCACTATTTATATGCCGGAATCACTACCTTTGCGCTACTTGGTGCATATGCATTGAATAACTCGACCTTTGATTTACAAGTCGCACTGGCAGTTGGCTTTATTGGCTACTTGTTCCGCCGTTTTGGGGTACCAATTACACCTCTTATTATCGGTGTAATTCTTGGGCCATTGGCCGAGCTGTACTTCAAGCGGGCCTTGCAAATTAGCCAGGGAGATTGGCATATTTTGGTTGCTGGACCCTTCCCTAAGATTATTTACTCAATTCTCTTCCTTGTGATCATTGGACCGTTAGTGTGGAACTTTAAGAAAAAGTTTGCAAGCAAGAAGTAATGGCATCTTCTAAACTTTTACCGTGGGCAAGACCATTATTACTGTGCAACGTACTCATGCAAGCCACTATTTATGTCTTGCGACCAATGATTACTTATCGTGCGTTGGAGCTTCACGCTAACGCCGCTCAAGTTGGTTTGATTGCGGCAATCTATGCACTATTTCCGGTTTTATTGGCGCTTCAATTTGGTCGCTTAGTCGGTAAATTGGGTGAAGGAAAGTTCATCATTATGGGAACGATTATGATGATGTTGACGTCAATCCTGTTACTGCTAGCTCAATCCTTACTCTTATTGACTCTAGCTACCGCTTTAGCAGGGGTTGCACACTTAGCATGCATGGTCGGCGGACAAACAATGGTTGCCCTTAGAACTCCGCGAGAGAATTATGACCGTTACTTTGGTCTATATACTTTCAGTGCAGCACTTGGTCATATGACAGGTCCAATACTTGCCACACTCGTTGCTGGATCAAATGGAAATCTCCCACGATCTACTTCTAATGCATTTTTATTAGGTGTAGTTCTTTCAGTCATCGCCCTTGTTCCTGTTCTTAGTTGGTGGCGTGAAAGGCCAACCGTGGCTGCTAAAGCACACGACGAAGGAACTTTTGCGGCGGCATTTAAGCTAGTTAAGAAGCCAGGTATATTTGCCGCAATCTATATATCGTTAGCAATTTCAGCTACGGCCGATGTGCTTGTTGTGTTCTTGCCACTTTTCGGAAATGAAAACAATTTTTCATCGTATGCAATCGGCATAATTTTGGCGCTGCGTTCTGGTACGACAATGACGTCAAGGTTATTTCTTGGTCGCTTAAGTGATCGATTTAGTACCTATCAATTACTTATGTGGAGCACTGCAATTTCAGTGGTGGCCTGTGGAGCTATGGCCTTTGCTAAAACGGTAATCTCATTAGCGATCATTGTTTTTATAGCCGGGTTCTCTTTAGGCATTGGGCAGCCATTGACAATGTCTCTGGTATCTCAAAAAACCCAGGCTGATGAGCGTGCGCTAGCGGTTTCAGCCCGTTTAACTGGCAATCGGCTGGGTCAGTTCATCGTGCCGGCCTTAGCAGGTGGTATTGCGGCAGCTTCTGGTGCTGGAGCCGTCTTTATCGGCCTGGCGGTGCTACTGGGTAGCTCAGTCTTTAGCATCAAGCGGGGGTAGAGAGTTACAGCTGTGTAATTCAAGGAGGCCGATTTCCCTAATTCAGTCCCGCCCTCTAAACTACAACTTCGCTTGTTTCACGCTTAAACAGAATTGTGGGTACAGATTGGCTAGCAAAGATGGCGCCATCGAAATGGAAGGCACCGTTTCCGAAGCTTTACCTAACGCGATGTTTCGTGTGGAACTAACTAATGGACATAAAGTCCTCGCTCACATCAGTGGAAAGATGCGAAAGAACTACATTCGCATTTTGACTGCTGATCGTGTGATCGTGGAAATGAGTCCGTATGACCTTACAAAAGGTCGAATTATTT
>JBMOET010000055.1:0-6911 GCA_049314595.1 Candidatus Planktophila sp.
CCTATCGGAATGGTTCGGATCCGTCACCCAAACCTTTTCGTGGATAAGCGTGACATCATTTGAGGAAAAATGCCACATTGTGCGATAAATAATTTAGTGCGTGTCGCAAATTCTTTTTTATATTTTTTTATGCATCTTCGGGGAATTCCCAATATTTTTGATTATTGATTTTCCTTCTTTTCATTTTCGCGCAGTTTTGCAAGGGCGTATTCATTGGTTTTAACGTCAAATCCGCGTAATTTAGGCATAAAACTGGCCAGTAGGGCAACAACTATCACGCAGATAATTCCTCCCGAAGTTACCGAAAAAGACAGGCTAGTAACTGCGGCCATTGATGCTGCACGCATCTGTCCGGCAAGAGGTCCAATCGAGTAAGAAAGTAATTCGATTCCAGCCAATCGTCCACGAAAATTATCGGGGATCGTCTGGTTCCAAATCGTTGATCTAAAGAGTGCACTGACCATGTCGGATGCTCCGGCCAGGGTCAAAAACAGCAGGACCAGAATCAGGGAATTCCAGATACCGGCTAAAGCAATTGCCGTACCCCAGCCCATCGCCGCCCAAATAATGGCTCGGCCATGGAAGCGATAATTCTTTGTCCATCCCGATGTCAAAGTAATCACAACTGAGCCAACCGTGCCCGCGGCATACATCAATCCAAGAGCCCATGGTGTTCCTAATTGATCGGCCCAAAAAGGTATCAGCGCAGTTGGCATTGCAAAAAACATTGCCGCCAGATCTATTAAATAAGTTCCCAATAAATCTTGACGACTAAATGCATATCTCACACCCTCCATTAACCCTGCCAGAGATGGCTTTTCAGCTTCTTTAGATGCAGGTATTGATCTAACGCGACTAAGGAAAATAAGTGAAATAACGAAGGTGAAAACATCTGCGGCATAACCAACTGGAATTGAAAAAGTTGAAATTATTATTCCGCCGATTGTGGGTCCAACGATTACACCTAACTGCCAACGCAAACTCATGAGAGCGCTAGCCGCCGGCAGATCAGCGTGGTCGACTAGGCGCGGCAAAGCGGCATCGGCACTTGGTCGTTGCAGACCATTGACCGCAGCAAATAATCCCGAGACCACATAAATCAGCACTAAATGGGGCTGGGGCAAGAGGGCATTTATTAAGAGAATCGATGTGAGAATTAATGAGGCCGCCTCGGTAGCCCAGACCATTTTCTTTCGGTCGACAGCATCGGCCAAAACTCCTCCATAGAGACCGAAAATAATGAGTGGAAGGATTTCCACCAGGCCACTAAGGCCCACTGCTACATAGGAGTGGGTCATCTCTTTAATCTGAAAAGGCACTGCAACGTAGGTAATCATTGAACCGAAGTAGGTGACCAGTCCAGCGGCCCACAAATTGCGAAAATCCTTAGATTTTCTTAAGGGCGATATATCGATTGCGTACTTGGCCACTTGCTAAGGTTACTTGAAACTATGTTCTGGCCCAGGAAAATCGCCCGATCGAACATCGGCGGCAAACTCGGCAGCGGCATCGGCCATTTCATTGCGCAGATTTCGGTAGGCCTTGGCTAACTTAGGTGGATTCTCGGTGATCCCCATCAGATCCGTCCAGACAAGGACTTGAGCATCACAATCAACTCCGGCGCCAATTCCAATGGTAGGAATTCTCAGAGCCTGTGTAATTTTCTTAGCCAGTTCGGCCGGCACTAACTCCAAGACAACGGCAAATGCGCCGGCTTTCTCAATAGCTAATGCAGCATCGAGAATCACATCACCATCGGTACGGCCTTGCACTCGGTAACCCCCAAGTTGATGAAGTGCTTGCGGAGTAAGACCTACGTGGCCCATTACCGGAATTCCAGATGCAACTAGTTTTTCAATAGTTGCGATGTGGGCACCCTCTAACTTCACGCCCATCGCACCTGCCTCTTTAAAAAAACGTGTTGACGTTGCAAGGGCTAGTTCAGGTGAGCTCTCATAAGAACCGAAGGGAAGATCTGCGATCACCAAAGCTCTAGATGATGCCGTCACCACTGCACGGGTCATTGGAATGAGCTCATCGACTGTTACCGGAATTGTGTTCTCATGACCTAAGAAATTGTTGCCAGCGCTATCGCCAACTAGAAGTACCGGGATGCCGGCCTGATCAAATATCTTCGCCGTCATCTGCTCATATGAAGTGAGCATCGCCCACTTTTCACCGCGTTTTTTCGCTGCCGCTAAATCTACAATTGTGACGCGTCGGTGCATTGCTCCGCCATATAAGGCTTCCATGTGGTGTCCTCTCCTCGACGCTTACAAGAATGTAAGTCCCCGGGTACAGGCATAAGGGTACCCCTGTTAGGCTTGAAAAATGAAGCTGCGGGTGGCACTAGCCCAGATCAACCCAACTGTGGGAGATCTTGCGGGCAATGGCGCATTGATTGCAGATTCAATCGCTACAGCGATTAGCAACGGTGCGCACGTGCTTGTATTCCCAGAGATGATTGTGACGGGATATCCAGTTGAGGATTTGGCCCTTCGCCCATCATTTCAAAAGGCCAGTAAAGCCACGTTAGCCACAATTGCAACGACGGTCACTGGGGATTTAGTAGCCGTGATTGGCTACCTGGATACTTCTGCCGACGGCGCCCCACAAAACGCTGTCGCCGTAATTTCTGGCGGAAAAGTTGTCGCTAAATATGTCAAACGCCACTTGCCTAATTACGGCGTCTTTGATGAGTTTCGAAACTTTACTGCCGGCACTGAGAGCTTGGTTGTGCGTATTCATGGTGTTGATGTCGCTATCGCGATTTGTGAAGATATTTGGCACTCACTAGCTGATCTTGCAGAACGCACGCCTGGCTTAGTCGTGGTGCCTAACGGTTCGCCGTATGAGCGAAATAAAGATGATGTGCGTTTAGCCCTTGTTCAAAAACGGGCAATCCAAGTTAATGCGCCGATGGCCTATGTCAACATGACGGGGGGAGCAGATGACTTAGTCTTTGATGGCGACACAATTGTGGTTGATAAAGCAGGCCAATTAATCGCACGAGCGCCACAGTTTAGCGATGAGGTTGTACTCGTAGATATTGATTGTGAGCAGCACAGTTCAACTCCAGATGTTGTGATTTCACATGATGAGGCGGTAATTTCACAGGGCAGGGCAGCCGTAATCGCTAGTCGCTTAAGCGATGAGGCAGAGATGTGGCAAGGTCTTGTTATAGGTCTTCGCGATTACATTCATAAGAATGGATTCTCATCGGTTGTACTTGGCTTATCGGGAGGAATCGATTCAGCGCTTGTAGCCGCCATTGCTATCGATGCGGTGGGTGCAAAAAATGTCTTTGGTGTTGCAATGCCAAGTAAGTATTCATCGGATCACTCTGTCGCCGATGCACAGGCCATGGCCGATGCGACTGGCATCAACTTTCGCACCGTGCCTATAGCCCCGATGGTCGGCTCATTTATGGACACCTTAGATTTAACTGGCATCGCCGAGGAGAATCTGCAGGCCCGCGTGCGCGGAACTACGTTAATGGGGATTTCAAATCAAGAGGGCCATATCGTTTTAGCAACGGGCAATAAGAGTGAGCTCGCAGTTGGTTATTCGACTTTATATGGCGATGCTGTTGGTGGCTTTGCACCGATCAAAGATATTTATAAGACCGATGTATGGGCTTTGGCCAGATGGCGAAATGCTCAGGCAAGTGCCGATGGCGCATTACCTCCAATTCCGGAGCGCTCCATAACTAAGGAGCCCAGCGCCGAACTGCGCCCTGATCAAAAGGACTCTGATTCACTTCCTGATTACATTCTTCTAGACAAGATTCTGGCCTTATACGTAGATCACGATCACGGCTTTGAGGCATTAATCGCCGATGGATTTGATCCTGAGCTTATTAAGCGCGTGATCTCATTAGTTGATAAGGCCGAATACAAGCGTCGCCAATATCCACCTGGCACCAAAGTCTCAAGGCGCGCCTTTGGCAAAGATCGCCGTTTGCCCATGACTTCACGGTGGTCGCAGTCGTAATTCTGCAAACCATTCGCAACTCGCATATTTCCTGACAATAAGTAAACTTATCCTCGTGCAATCGATTATCACGTGGTTCTTTACTCGCAACCGGATAGTTGATTTCTGCTTGTCTACTTCCTGCAGCTGCTGATTCTTTTTTTACTCAGCCTAAGTCCTGCATTACTTACATCTATTTTCTAAGGGAGAACTATGACAATTTATAACGATATTACAGAGGCATTTGGAAATACCCCGCTTGTTCGAATCAACAACATGACCGATGGCGCTCAAGGCAACGTCTTTGCCAAATTGGAGTTCTACAACCCAACGTCTTCGGTTAAAGATCGTCTAGGAATTGCAATGATTGATGCTGCCGAGGCAAGTGGTGCTCTAAAGCCAGGCGGAACCATCGTTGAAGCGACTTCAGGAAATACGGGGATTGCCGTAGCAATGGTTGCAGCTGCCCGTGGATATAAGTCGATCTTCACAATGCCAGAGTCGGTTTCTAAGGAGCGACGCAAACTTATCCGCGCATTTGGTGCAGAGTTAATCCTGACACCTGCTGGCGAAGGTATGAAGGGCGCAGTGGCTGCAGCTGAAAAGCTTGGTGAGTCAGGTGCTGTTCTGGTTCGACAATTTGAAAATGAGGCAGGACCTGCGATTCACCATTCAACAACTGGCCCCGAGATTTGGCGGGATCTAGATGGCAAAGTCGATGCGTTCGTATCTGGAATCGGCACGGGTGGAACTATCACAGGCACTGGCCGTTTTCTTAAAGAGAAGAACCCTGCAATTAAAGTTTTTGGGGTCGAGCCTGCAGCTTCACCGATTCTCAATGGTGGGGCTCCAGGGCCACACCCCATTCAAGGAATTGGTGCAAATTTTATCCCAACGATTTTAGATCGCACTGTGTATGACGAGATCTTGGATGCAACTGCCGATAATGCAATGAAGTACGCACGTCGTTCGGCGGCCGAAGAAGGAATCTTGGCAGGAATTTCATCAGGTGCAACGATGTGGGCAGCTATTGAAGTTGCCAAGCGTCCTGAGTTTGCTGGCAAGAATATTGTTGTAATCCTTGCATCATCTGGCGAGCGATATCTTTCAACGGTTTTGTATCAAGATTTGGCTGATTAGCATGTCAATTATTAGCCGCATTAAAGAAGATCTCGATAATGCGCTGACCCATGATCCGGCGGCACGAAATCGTCTTGAGGTCGCTTTGGCGTATCCAGGTGTGCACGCTGTATGGGGACATCGAATTTCGCATTTCTTATGGAATATAAATTTGAAGTTGATAGCTCGCATACATGCAAATGCCGTTCGCTTTACAACTGGGATAGAGATTCATCCCGCCGCCACAATTGGACGCCGATTCTTTATTGATCATGGAATGGGCGTAGTCATTGGGGCAACAACGATTATCGGAGATGATGTGATGCTTTATCACGACGTCACATTGGGTGCTAGAAACTATGTGCAAGGAAAGCGTCACCCAACGATCGAAAACAACGTAGTTATAGGTGCTGGTGCACGCATCATTGGCGATATCACTATTGGCCATGGCGCTCGAATAAATGCCAATGTTGTTATTACTAAAGATATTCCTGCACTGAGCACGCTTGAAAGCAGTGAATTCTTCGTTATTTAGGCGATTTAACACGGCCGTAACCTGCCTTTGTAAGAATGCGCCACATGTCCCCAGAGATGAGCAAGCAGCAAGAGTTCGTTCTTCGCACCATTGAAGAACGCAATATCCGTTTCGTTCGTTTATGGTTCACCGATGTTTTGGGCTTTCTAAAATCTGTGGCAATTGCACCTGCTGAGTTAGAAAACGCATTTGAAGAGGGAATCGGCTTTGATGGATCTGCGATTGAGGGATTTGCTCGAGTTACTGAATCTGACATGTTGGCAAAGCCAGATCCCGCAACTTTTTCAATTCTGCCGTGGCGCACGGAGGCACCAGGTGCTGCACGTATGTTTTGTGACATCACCATGCCAGATGGCAGCGCGTCCCCTGCCGATCCACGAAATGTTTTACGTCGCACATTAGATAAAGCGGCCAGCATGGGCTACACCTGTTACACGCATCCTGAGATTGAATTCTTCTTGTTTAAAGAAAAGCCAGAAACCGGTGTTGCACCTGTTCCTGTAGATCAAGGTGGATACTTCGATCACACGCCAGCTGTTGTTGGTCATGATTTTCGCCGTCAAGCAATTACTTTGTTAGAGGCCATGGGAATCTCAGTTGAGTTTTCACACCATGAAGGTGGCCCAGGTCAACAAGAGATTGATTTGCGCGACGCTGATGCGCTAACAACGGCCGATAACATCATGACTTTTCGTCATGTCATTAAAGAAGTAGCTATGGATCAAGGCTTCCATGCCTCCTTTATGCCAAAGCCTTTTACCGATCATCCGGGAAGCGGAATGCACACTCACGTCTCGCTATTTCAGGGCGAAGAGAATGCTTTCTATGATGCTAAAGCCCAGTACAACTTGTCTAACGTTGGACGTTCATTTATTGCCGGAATCCTCAAGCACGCACCTGAAATCACTGCGATCACTAATCAATGGGTGAACTCCTATAAGCGCCTTCATGGTGGGGGAGAAGCACCAGCAGTAATTAACTGGGGACCAAGTAATCGCGGAGCACTTGTGCGTTTGCCAATGTACAAGCCAGGAAAAGAGAACTCAACACGAATCGAATTTAGATCTCCGGATACCGCGTGTAACCCATATTTGGCTTACGCCGTTATGTTGGCAGCAGGTCTGAAAGGCGTTGAAGAGAGCTATGTATTGAGTGATTCCAATGACCCAACCTCGCTTCCAACCGATCTCAATGATGCAATTCTGCAAATGGAGAAAAGCACTTTGGTACGTGAGACCTTAGGTGAGCACGTATTTGAATATGTACTTCGTAATAAGCGCGCCGA
>JBMOET010000056.1:0-6835 GCA_049314595.1 Candidatus Planktophila sp.
GTCTCCCAACACTGGCTGCCTTTGGTTTCAAGGCAAGACACCCAATGGGAATGAATACCCGATTCACCATTGAAATGCTGAAAGAAGGTTTCTTGGGATTCCGGCAATTCAAGCCCTCACTCGCCCATAACAGCGAAGTTCTTGACCTGTATGAAAGCGCTGTGGGCCGCATATTTGCCGCACTAGCTGATGATCTGGAATGCCTGAAACTGGATACACCCAAACATCATGCTGGCTTTCAACGGCTAACGAAGGAATAGCAGCATGCTAGGGGCCACAATTAAAAAATGGCAAAACCATGAGGGCCAAGTCGTTGCCGCCGCAAATGGTTTCGACGTAATCGAGTGCGTCCAATGTGGCTTCAAGCACATTATTGCCATCCCAACCGAACAGGAGTTAGAACAGGTTTACCGCGACGAATACTACACGCAGGAAAAGCCGCTTTACTTAGAAAGATATCGAGAGGATCTCGAATGGTGGAACACGGTCTACAGCAGGCGATATGAAATCCTGGAACAGCATCTGCCACCATTCCACCGTAAAATTCTGGATATCGGTTCTGGACCCGGATATTTTCTCCTACATGGAAAAAATCGCGGATGGCAGGTTCAAGGCTTAGAGCCTTCCTTGCAGGCGGCCGAACATAGTCGGAGCTTGGGATTAGACATAGTAAATATATTTTTTACGGAGCAAACTGCACCTTCCCTAGAAAAGTACGATGCCATTAATTTGGGTGAGGTCTTAGAGCACATACCCAACCCCGCCGCAATTCTAAAGTTGATTCATGTCACACTAAATGACAACGGTGTAGTTTGCATTATCGTTCCAAATGACTTCAACCCCATCCAGTTGGCGCTACGTGACTGTCACGGATTCGACCCGTGGTGGGTGGCTCCACCTCACCACATTAATTATTTCAACTTCAAATCATTATTTGGCTTGTTAGGAAAATGCGGATTTGAAGTCATTCACCAAGAATCCACATTCCCAATTGATATGTTTCTACTTATGGGTAGCAACTACATTGGTAACGATAAAGTTGGTCGAGAGTGTCACACAAAAAGAATGCAACTTGAGAAGAATATGGATTCAAAGGAAAACAAGGTAATACTTCAGGATCTTTATGTGGCACTAGCAAACCAAGGGTTAGGACGCGAGGTCGTTATCTTCGCCAAGAAAATTAGCAATAATTAGCCATTATGAAATTTTCCATAATTTTACAAGCAAGTACACGATCATGGTCGGGTGGAACAGATCTTTGCATGAATATTATGAACGGCAGTCCAGTTTTGCAAACGACAATACAAAAACTGTACGCCCACTTTTCAGAAAGAATTAGTTCATTTTACATCGTAGCGCCAGAATTCGATTCTGGCGGATTAGAGTTTATTTCGAACAAATTTCCGGAGATAAAAATAAGCTACAGCCACAACGATAGTCCTCTTCTGCGCATGGTGGAAGCGGTTCAGGAATTGGAGGATAGCGAGCTTATATTGAGGGTTAATGGAATTAATCTTTGCGTAGACGTTGTGTCCGCTGAGGCAAGTTTAAAATTGGCAGAAAGTGAATCTTGTGATTGCGTAAGATTTCCAGATGACTTTCCATCATTGTTTTCGAGCGATGTTTACCGGGTAGGCGCACTAAGACGCATGGTGCTAGATATATCGCGCATTGATCCTAAATATCATATTCACCCAAAATATTGGATTAGTGCTACCACTGGATTTAAATCCATGCTAATTTCACCGGATCTCGCGCGGTACTCGGATTCGAAGCTATTAGCGGTGAGGCAGGAATACAAACAGTCAATGCATGCAAAGAGAATTGAAGTGACGGCTTTGCAGGCTATAAGATCCGGTGGTACGATTACCTTTCATTATGAATTGGCTCAGAAATATATTCGGCAATCTGATATTGTTCTTGACCTGGCATGTGGTAGCGGTTTTGGAACAATGTCTCTTGCAAAATATGCACGATTGGTCACAGGAGTTGACAACGACTGTAAGGTAATTGAACATGCCAATTCCTCATGTGATAACAAGAGGGCAAACTTTTTGTGTTTAGACGTATTGAATATGTCCTTTTCTTCGGTGTTCGATGTGGTGGTGGCCTTTGAAATCATTGAGCATATTCCGCCAGATGCACTGCTAACAGAAATTTACCGCGCCCTTAAGCCAAATGGACTGCTTCTTCTGAGCACGCCCCAAAACTCTCTGGGTCATATCCCAAGTACGTCTGATCATATTCGCGAGTTTTCTCTTTCTGAAATTCGAAAAATTGTCAATAAGTACTTTGAAATTGAGAAGATCATTGGTATCAAGCAAGGGTGCATCTATTTTGACGATGACCCGGTAGGTGGCAACACAGTGATCGTTGCCAGGAAAGCGGTAAATTGATTTGCTGAATGATTTTTGTATATTTTATATTAATTCAAGAATGGGTCAAAATGTTAGTAGCTGATTTTGTCGCGAAAGTTTTTATTGCCAATTCTATTGAGAAGATTTTTCTCTACCCAGGCGGCACTATTGCGCCGCTAATTAATGCTTGCCTGGCTGTGGGGATTAAGGTTGAATGCTTCAAAAGTGAACAGGGAGCTGGGTATGCGGCGCTCGCTTTTGGGCGAATAACAGGTCGGCCTCAAGTTGTTATGGTTACATCCGGTCCCGGAGTGACAAACGTGATGAGTTGTCTGGCGGATGCATACTACGATTCAACACCTTTGATATTGGTAACTGGTCAAATTGGGACAGGCGATCTAAAGTCACGTTTAGAGGTCAGACAGCGCGGATTTCAGGAAACACCGACTGTTGAAATAACAAAGCCAATCAGCAAGAGATCCACTTGTTTGATGTCGCAGGAAGATGCATTTCGCGAGATACCACTGGCCTTCCGTGAATCACTATCAACACGCAAGGGACCTGTCGTGCTTGATTTTCCGATGGATATTCAACGATCCGAGATAGACGAGATTCGAGCCTCCGGTTTTGTATTTCTGAAGGAGAGTGGAGCAGCGCCAGATGGAATAGCGGACTCTTCACGATTTATCGAAGAAATTGGTGAGGTTGCACTGCAATCGAAGCGTCCAGTTATTTTGCTGGGTCATGGAGCGTTGGATGCAGCAGCATTTCATTGCTATGCTGAAATTGCGGCAAGACTGAATGCCCTCATAGTCACTAGTTTTCTCGGCGTTGGGAGCTACGATACCACTGACCCGCGTTACCTCGGCTATATAGGGCACACAGGACATCTCGCTGCAAACAGGGCCGTTTATGAAAGCGACTTCTTGTTGGTGCTCGGTTCTCGTCTAGATGTGAGACAAACCGGTACTCTTGTTAAGCAATTTGTACCAAAGGGCAAGGTCGCTTGGATAAATTCGGATGGCATTGAGTTGTCCAATCCCAGAGTCGAAGTTGAGTGGAAAGTTCAAGCAGATGTTGGTGAGTTTTGCGAGAAACTCTTACTTCAACTGAATGATAATAAAAATGAGATAGACGTTGGTTGGGAATCTACGATACTTGCTTTGAAGCAGAAGAAGTTAGAAGATCTTCCTCAGGATCAGTTTATAAGTTTACCTCCTCGCAAAGTGTTGGAATGTATTCAGAATCTTGTTGGCAATTCAGGGTTGACGGTAACTACAGGAGTTGGGTGTCATCAGCATTGGGCTGCGCGCCATCTAGACTTCCGTCCCAGGGACCGACGACTTTTGACATCAGGCGGTCATGGCACAATGGGCTATGATTTGCCATCCGCCATCGGTGCTGCTATTGCGCAGCCAGAGATGAGGATCTTATGCGTAGTTGGCGATGGATCGTTGCTGATGAATATTCAAGAACTGGCTTCACTTCATGAGAGAAATCTTGATGTGAAGGTTTTGGTGATGAATAACAGCCGTCTTGGCATAGTTTCACAGTTTCAATTGATAACTTGGGGCTCAGACCCGACTACTGGTGATTTTAAATCACCAGATTTCGTAGCGATTGCTAAAGGGTTTGGAGTTACTGCGGACCGGGTTAGCAATGTTGCCGACCTCGATGCAAAAGCAAGAGCGTTTTGGTTTGCTCCTGGACCTGCATTACTCGATGTCACGATAGACGCTGGAGCGGACGTATCACCTATGCTGCTTGCAGGTCAAACTATGGGTGAAATGTGGATGGGCCGTGAACCATGAGCTGCACAAGGGTTGCATTTGTTACTGGAGCAAGTCGCGGCATTGGTCGAGCAATTGCCGATACCTTAGCTGCAGCTAATTATAAAGTTGCATTTGGGTATAACAAGACTAAAATCCATGCCGATTCCTTGGCGAACAACTTGAATTCTATTTTCCCGGTCCATGTCGATGTGGCAGACGAGCACTCTGTACAATGCGCCTTGGCATGTATTGAGAGCGAACTGGGAAATGTCGACATTCTTGTCAACAACGCCGGTATTGCGAAGCCGAAACCATTCTTGGATCTTACTGATCATGACTGGGAGGAAATGCTATCGGTAAATTTACTAGGTGCAGTTCGATGCTCGCGTCTTGTACTTCCAAGCATGCTTCAAAATAGATTTGGAAGAATAGTAAATATTACTTCAATTGGTGGACAATGGGGTGGCATGTATCAAGTGCACTATGCCGCAGCCAAGGCGGCGCTAATTAATCTCACAATGTCCTTGGCTAAGCTTTATTCAATGCACGGTATAACAACAAATGCGGTTGCACCCGGGTTGATTGATACAGACATGATTTCTGAAGAAATGAAGGACAAAGCAGCGGTTAGCAGGATTCAGGGGATACCTGTAGGTCGCTTGGGCACAGTTCAGGAAGTTGCATCTACTGTCCTTTTCCTGTGTTCAGCAGACGCCGGATACGTCACTGGTCAAACCATTAATGTTAATGGGGGGATGTATTTTGGCTAAAACGCTGATGATTATTGGTGCAGGTGCCGAGCAGGTACCTGCTTATGAGGTGGCAAAAAGGAGGGGGCTGAATGTTGTTGGTACCGATCTGAATCCCGACGCGCCGGGGTTTGCCTATGCTGATCACAAACTGATTGTGTCAACTCGAGACGCCGATGCTACAGAATTTGCCGCTCTGAAATTCAATTCACAGCTGCGTATTGATGGTGTGATGACAATAGCCAATGATGTACCGTACACAGTGGCGCGGGTAGCGAAGGCAATCGGTTTACCTTCAATTAGTTTGGATGCGGCCAAGTGCGTGACTGACAAATTGTTGATGAAGGAGAAATTTTCTGAGTGCGGAGTGGCTTGCCCATGGTTTGCGAAAGTTGATAGTGTAGAGAGTTTGCGCACACTTATCCGATCTAAACCGCAAGTAAACTTTGTGCTAAAACCTGTTGATGGTAGAGGAGCGCGGGGTGTTCTACTGATCAATGGTGATGTGGATCTTGAGTGGGCGTTCATCGAATCAAAGCGTTGGGGCGACAACGGGCGCCTAATTGTTGAAGAGTTCATTCCTGGATTGCAGTTATCGACTGAGACTTTCATTTCTGACGGTAAGTGCTATACGCCATCTATGGCTGAACGCAACTATTCTCGACTCAATCAATTTCTTCCAAATATTATCGAAGATGGGGGCACTATACCAGCCCTAATTGATGCAAAAGTGAAGGCGCGGATTGAGGAACTGATACTCAGTGGGGCACATGCACTGGGGATTCATGAAGGAATAGTTAAGGGCGATATCGTAATTGATGCTAGTGGTCGACCACTAATTATCGAACTTGCAGCCCGACTATCGGGCGGATGGTTTGCAACTCATCAAATACTAGCAGCCTCAGGGGTTGACCTGGTTAATGCTGTAATTTCGTACTCGCTTGGTGAGATCATTGATCATTCATTACTGACGCCAAGTCTTGATCGTGCCACGGCAATTCGATATTGGTTTCCCCCACATGGCAGAATTAAAAGCATAGCAGGTGAAGAGGAATTACTAAAGATCGCAGGACTAATTGCGTACGGCTTTTTTCGTAAGGTCGGCGATATTCAACCGGAGATTCGCATGCATCCCGATAGATTTGGTTATGTTATTGTCAGTGGGAAGAATCGCGAAGAAGCGCTGGTGCGGGTTAATAGCGCACTGAATTGCGTCAGCATTGAGGTCCTTGAATGATAGATTTCATTGCTGAAGTATCTAGTAATCATCATCGTGACTTGCCGCGAGCATTAGAGTTTATTGATGCTGCTAGTGAGGCTGGTTGCACCGCCGTAAAGTTTCAGCTTTTTAAGATTGCGCAGCTGTTTTCAAGTGAGATTCTTGAACGCTCAGAAAAACATCGAGATCGAAAGGAGTGGGAGCTTCCGCTGGAATTTGTTCCAAAGCTGGCACGGCGCTGTGATGAGGTCGGCATTCAGTTTTCATGTTCCCCCTTCTATTTGGATGCGGTATCAGAACTTGAACCCTATGTCGCCTTCTACAAAATTGCATCTTACGAATTGCTGTGGGATGACTTGTTGGTAGCTTGTGCCAAGACAGGTAAGCCGGTTATTCTTTCAACCGGTATGGCATTCTTGGACGAGATTCAGCATGCGGTTCATATCTTGCAGCAAAACGGTTGTGCCGCGCCAACGCTGTTACATTGCACGTCTGCTTATCCAACGCCCTATAAGGAAGCCAACTTGGCCGCCATCGAGACCATTCGCCAAGCGACCGGCTGTGAGGTTGGCTGGTCCGACCACACGGTTGAGTCCGCAGTTATTGATCGGGCTGTTCATAGGTGGGGAGCCAAGGTAATTGAATTTCATCTTGATCTGGATGGCACCGGAGAAGAGTTCGCGGCTGGGCATTGCTGGCTCCCGGAACAGATCGGCGCCGTAATTCGCGATGTGGAAA
>JBMOET010000057.1:0-6686 GCA_049314595.1 Candidatus Planktophila sp.
GAGCAAGTGAAAGCGCTACTGAGTAACTAGAAGCACTTCCATAGCTTTAATCACTATTGGTGATAGCTTCGATTTATCAACATCATTGTGCAGTCGCTCAATCATAGTTTTAGTCCAGAATTGAACGATGTGGTGTGCGACTTTAATCTCTGGTGCATCACTTACTGGAATATTGGCCGCAATCTGGTTAGCCATCCGTATTATTGAATGTAATTGAACGTCTCCTTCAATATGGGTTTCAACCATTGCGCCCGGTCCCTTAGCACTCGGGGCAATTTCTACAGCTGTCACCTTGTATTCAGGACAGTTAGTCGCCCAATCTGAGAAATCAGTGGTGATTACATTTGCGCCACTTTCTGGGAAGTGGAAAGTTGTGTACACGACACCAGCTGGTACTTCATCGGTAATTCGTGCACGCATAATTGTTTCGCCAACGCGGCTTGAGAGTTTGACCCACGAACCATCGGCGATTCCGCGCATCTGGGCATCTGACTCATGTAGATCTAAAATATCTTCGGTGTGCCAAATGTTATTTGCAGTGCGCCGAGTTTGAGCACCTACGTTGTACTGGCTCAATACGCGCCCGGTTGTTAGAAGTAGCGGGAATTTGCGGTTGGCCTTTTCATCGGTAGCTACGTAAGGCGTGCGCATAAATTGGCCTAAACCACGCATAAAGGTGTCAACATGCATCATTGGTGTTCCATCAGGATTGGCGTCATTACATGGCCATTGCACGCTGCCCACTTCATCCAATTTCTTAAATGAAACACCAGAAAAAGTAGGAGTCGTGGCAGCAATCTCATCCATGATCGCCGCGCCATTCTCATAAGACATTGGATAGCCCATTGCAGTTGCTAAATCGCACGTAACTTCGTATTCGCTCTTGCCAGTAGGAGATTTCATAACTGGGCGCACGCGGTTAATGCGGCGCTCGGCATTAGTAAAGGTTCCATCTTTTTCTAAGAACGATGTTCCTGGCAAGAAGACATGTGCAAACTTTGAAGTCTCGTTAAGGAATAAATCTTGAACAATTACCATATCCATTGCTCGTAAGGCAGCATGGACGTGAGAAGTATTGGGATCTGATTGTGCAATATCTTCACCTTGAACATAAATGCCGCGGTATTCCCCAGCTAATGCAGCATCAAACATATTGGGAATTCGCATTCCAGGTTCAGCATCTAAAGTGACGCCCCACTTATCGTTAAAGATTTTACGTGTATCTGGATTTGAAATGTGTCGATAACCCGGCAATTCATGGGGGAATGAACCCATATCGCACGAGCCTTGAACATTGTTTTGACCGCGAAGTGGATTTACTCCCACCCCTTTACGGCCGATATTTCCTGTAACCATTGCAAGGTTGGCGATTCCCATCACCATCGTTGAACCTTGGCTATGTTCTGTCACGCCAAGCCCATAATAAATTGAAGCGTTTGGAACTGAGGCAAACAATCTGGCCGCCTTGCGAATCTCTTCTGCTGGCACGCGTGATGATGCTTCGAGGACTTCAGGTGAGTTCTCAGGCAATGAAATAAATGCTTCCCAATCCTTAAATGACTTCTCTTCACACCGTGAATCAACAAAATCACGCTTGACTAGGCCTTCAGTAACAATGACATGTGCCAAAGCATTGATGACAGCGACATTTGTACCTGGCATTAACTGCAAGTGATGGGTGGCAGTTACACCTGGTGTTCGTACCAATGGAATCACGCGAGGATCGATGACAATGAGCTGTGCACCCTTGCGAATCGCCTGTTTCATGCGGGAGGCAAAAACTGGATGCGCCGACGTTGGATTAGCTCCGATCAGCATAATCACATCGCTGTGCTCAACTGATTCAAAGTCTTGAGTTCCAGCTGATGTTCCGAAAGTCTGTCCTAAGCCATAACCAGTAGGCGAATGGCACACGCGCGCGCATGTATCTACATTGTTATTGGCAAAGGCTGCCCGCACCATCTTTTGGACTACAAAGACTTCTTCATTCGTGCAGCGTGAAGATGTGATTCCGCCAATCGCATTGCGCCCAGACTCTGACTGGATCTTCTTAAGCCCGTTGGCAGCGAAGGAAATCGCTTCTTCCCACGTTACTTCTTTCCATGCTTGGGTAATATCGTTGCGAATCATTGGTTTGGTAATGCGATCACTATGTGTCGCATAGCCATAAGCAAAACGACCCTTAACGCAAGAATGACCTTCGTTAGCACCGCCCTCTTTAAATGGCACCATACGGACTAATTGGTCTCCGCGCATTTCAGCCTTAAACGAGCAGCCGACACCGCAGTACGCACATGTAGTGATAACTGAGGAAGTAGGTGCACCAATAGTTAAAAGCGTTTTTTCAGTTAAAGCCCCTGTTGGGCATGCCTGCACGCAAGCGCCACACGAAACACATTCACTCTCAATAAATGATGTACCAGAAGATGAAACCCGTGCTTCGAAACCACGGTTCTCAATAGTTAATGCAAAAGTTCCTTGCACTTCATCGCAGGCACGAACGCATCTATTGCAAACAATGCACTCGGTAGAATCAAAAGTGAAGTAAGGGTTGGATTCATCTTTCTTCAAATCTAAGTGGTTTTCGCCTTTTACATACCGGCTTGTTGTGATTCCGATCTTCTTGGCAACTCCATGTACTTCACACTCATCCCCCGTTGCACACTCTGCTGGGTGATCAGATAGATACAGCTCCATAACGCCTCTGCGAATGCGGTCGAGCTTCTCTGATTGTGTTGACACCTTCATGCCTTCGGCAACCGGTGTGGTACATGAAGATGGGGTTCCATTGCGTCCATCAACCTGAATGACACAGAGACGACAAGATCCAAAAGCCTTGAGTCGATCAGTTGAACATAGCTTTGGAATATCTATCCCTGCAACAAGTGCTGCGCGCATAATCGACGTATCTGCGGTGACCGTTATGGCCTTGCCATCGATCTCAAGGCTAACCAGTTGGCTCTTTTGACTAGCCGGTGTACCGAAATCAGGCTCGAATATCATCGTCATTTGGCAGCTCCTAAGAAATCCGATGGGAAATTAGCCATTGCACTTTTAACAGGCATGGGAGTTAGTCCGCCCATGGCACATAAAGAGCCATCGGTCATTACTTCGCAAAGATCCAACAACAGCTTCTTATTCTCATCAACTCTTACACCTTGAATAATCAAATCAATGGTCTCGGCACCACGCGTTGATCCAATGCGACATGGTGTGCACTTGCCGCAGGATTCGATAGCGCAAAACTCCATAGCAAACTTTGCTTGGACGGCTAAATCAACTGAATCATCAAAGACAACAACCCCACCATGCCCCAGCATTCCACCGGCTGCAATGAGAGACTCGTAGTCCATGGAAGTCTCTAACTGCTCGGCTGAAAAATAAGCACCTAACGGTCCCCCGATTTGGACTGCTCTAAAAGGCATTCCACTTAATGTGCCTGCGCCATAAGTTTCAAGCAACTCTTTGAGAGTTACACCAAAGGCTTTCTCAACAATTCCACCACGTGCGATATTGCCGCCTAACTGAAAAACCTGTGTTCCAAGTGATCTGCCAACACCGCGTGCTTTGTAAGCAGCTGCACCTTGCGCTAACACCATTGGCACTGTAGATAACGTAAGAACATTGTTGATGACAGTTGGTTGTCCAAAGAGGCCTTCGATGGCCGGCAATGGTGGTTTTGCACGAACAACACCTCGTTTGCCTTCGATACTCTCCAACATTGCCGTTTCTTCACCGCATACGTAGGAACCAGCTCCAACACGTATCTGAATATCAAATGAATACGTACTCTCTAGAACATGCGCCCCAAGCCAACCAAACTCTCTGGCAGTTTCAATTGCTTTCTGCAAAACTGAAATTGCATGTGGGTACTCTGAACGTAAATAAACAATTCCTTGTGTTGCACCAACTGCTATTGCGGCAATCGTCATGCCCTCAATGAGAGTGAATGGATCCCCCTCTATCAGCATGCGATCGGCAAATGTTCCGCTGTCACCTTCATCGGCGTTACAGCAAATATATTTCTCAGTTGAAATTGTTTGGGCCACTGTTTTCCATTTGATACCGGTTGGAAAGCCTGCTCCGCCACGTCCACGAAGGCCTGACTGCGTTACTTCATCGATGATGGACTCACTCGTTGAACCCAATGCACTTTTCAGACCAACTAAGCCCCCGTGCTGGCGATACTCTTCAAGTGAGAGCGGATCAATGATTCCAACGCGGGCAAAAGTAACGCGATCTTGAGAAGCTAGCCACTGGATGTCATCGGTCTTACCTAGGGCCAATGGATGAGCGCCGCCGTTGAGAAAATCCGAATCAAATAGTGACTGCACATCTTCTGGCATCACTGGGCCGTATGCAATACGTCCACTTTGAGTTTGAACTTCGACGAGGGTCTCTAGCCACAGTGCACCGCGTGAACCATTGCGCACAATGGTGATCGATGGATCAAGCTGGGCAATTCTTGCCGCGACTTCATCGGCGCCGATAGATATGGCGGCGCTATCTGCAGGTACGTAGACTCTCATGTGCGAGCCTTCTTAATTTTTGCCAGCGTTGCTCGCCCGATTAACTTTCCATCCACCGTTGCAGCTGGCCCTAGTGCGCAGTTGCCGAAACAATAACTATCAGTGACTTCGGCACCGAACTGCGACTTGACCTCTTTTTCTAAAGCTCTGGCGCCCACTGCTTGGCAGGCCTCTGCTACACAGATTGAAATCTGATGCTCACCTGGAGCAGTTGTTCGAAGATCGTGATAGAAAGTCAATACTCCATGAACTTCGGCACGCGACTTATTAAAGTAGTTCGCAATTAAAGGAACACACTCTTGATCAACATAGCCAAACTCTTTTTGCATCAACTGCAGCGCCATTAATACTGGCCCCTTTTCATCGCGCAGGGTCGCAAGAAGCAGACGAGCTGCATCTTGTGACCATGGCGAATACTTCATTAGAAGAGACCTACGACCTTTCCATCGATGTAATCGATGCGTTCGGCAGCTGGAACTTTAGGAAGTCCGGGCATAGTCATAATCTCACCGCAGATCATGACAATAAATTCTGCGCCCGCCGAGAGTTTGACTTCACGGATGTTGAGCGAATGACCAGATGGAGCTCCGCGAAGAGCAGCATCAGTGCTAAAAGAGTACTGAGTTTTAGCTACACAGATCGGGAAATGGCCATAACCCGCTGCTTCTAGCTCTTTGAGCTTCAGGCGCACCTTTGCATCGGCCGTAACCTCTTTGGCACCGTAAACCTTTGTTGCAACGGCTGTAATTTTTTCCCACAAACTCTGATCATCTTCATAGACGAAAGTCATCTGGTTCGGCTGTTCGCACAGCTCCACAACGGCATGCGCCAAATCTGCAGCGCCTTTACCGCCATCGGCCCAGTGAGTAGCTAGAACAATCTTCACACCTAGAGCTTCGACTCGTGTGCGCAGTAGTTCAACTTCAGCGGCAGTATCGCTCGTGAAGTTATTGATTGAGACGACTAATGGCAAGTTGTAGACATTCTTAATGTTGTGAATATGACGCTCCAGATTTACCAACCCAGCTTCAAGTGCAGGCAGATTCTCATCAGTTATAGTTTTTAGGTCCGCTCCTCCGTGATATTTGATAGCGCGAATCGTTGCTACAAGAACACAAGCTGATGGACGCAATCCAGATTTGCGACACTTAATGTCGATGAACTTTTCGGCACCTAAGTCGGCACCAAAGCCAGCCTCAGTAACAACATAGTCAGCTAACTTCATCGCCGATGTTGTAGCAACGACAGAGTTGCAGCCATGTGCAATATTGGCAAATGGACCACCATGAATAAATGCCGGCGTGTTTTCAAGTGTCTGGACTAAGTTAGGTTGGAAAGCGTCTTTAAGAATGACCGTCATGGCACCTTGTGCATTAAGTTCACTTGCAAGTACCGGCGTCTTATCGCGCTTATATCCAACAACAATTTTGCCGATCTTTTCTTTAAGATCTTCAATCGATGTTGCTAGGCAGAAGATAGCCATAATCTCTGATGCAACAACGATGTCAAAGCCATCGCTGCGTGGGTATCCATTTCCGACACCACCAATTGACTGAATGATTTCGCGCAGAGCACGATCATTCATGTCCATAACGCGCTTCCATGTAACGCGGCGAATATCAATTGCTAACTCATTACCATGATGAATATGGTTATCAACAAGGGCTGCAAGTAAGTTATTTGCCAGAGCGATAGCGTTGAAATCCCCAGTAAAATGCAGGTTTATATCCTCCATAGGCACTACTTGGGCATAACCACCACCTGCTGCTCCACCCTTCATTCCAAAGACTGGACCAAGGGAGGGTTCGCGCAGTGCGATCATTGCATTTTTACCAATGTGGCGAAGTGCATCACCTAAACCAACAGTTGTCGTTGTTTTTCCTTCACCTGCAGGTGTCGGACTAATCGCGGTTACTAAAATCAGTTTGGATCCTTTTCGCTCAGGCAGTGAAGTCAGATACTTCAGATTTACCTTTGCTTTGTATTTTCCGTAGGCCTCTAGGTGTTCAACATCGATGCCGAGTGATGCGCCAATATCATTGACTGGCTTCATAGTTGCAGCTTGTGCGATTTCGATATCTGACATTTTTATCCCTTTGCCTGACGTATGGCGCTTGTGAGCGCGGGTATAACTTGGTGTAAATCTCCGATGATTGC
>JBMOET010000058.1:0-6585 GCA_049314595.1 Candidatus Planktophila sp.
CGGACTTCTTTTATAAAAAGGGGCGCTTTAACGAGCGCCCCTTTTTTATTTCCCGTGAAGTAATCTTGTTAATGAAATATGTTTTAAATGAGATTGAATGAGACTAGAGGAGATCACAATGGAAGAGCGTAGAAACTCACGTCCACCATCTGATCGTCCTTCAACTCCACGTTCTCCATCATCACGACCATCTAGTTCATCGGGTGGTCCTAGAAAAGCATCAGGTCCAAATAGTTCACGCAGCCGTGAAGATTTACCGGCTCGCGGTGGTTCTTCATCTCGCGCAGGTGCACCGCGCCAAACACGAGATGGAAGCGATGTACGCGGAACAAGACCGGCACCAATGGAGCGCGATCAATCTAGATTACGTCCACGAATTTTTGAACCCGATATTCCAGAAGAGATTACTGGTGAAGAGTTAGATAAATCTTTACGCGCTGAACTTTTATCGTTATCAGCTGAAAATGCAAAAGTTGTTGCACGACATTTAGAGTGCTTAGCCCTTTATGCTGAGACCGATCCGCTACTTGCTCATAAGCACGGAGTAGCAGCTGCTCATCATGCTGGACGTTTGGCAGTGGTTCGCGAGTCGGCAGGATATGCCGCATACCGCGCGGGTTTTTACGAGATTGCTTTGAAAGAGCTTCGGGCAGCTCACCGAATTTCAGGTGATGTAACTATGTGGCCAGTAATGGCCGACTGCGAACGGGGCCTTGGCAACCCGTTGAAAGCTTTGGCCTTGGCGGGATCACCCGAAGTAAAAAGATTAGCAAAAGCAGAAGAAATTGAGATGCGAATTGTCGCAGCCGGTGCTCGTCGAGATTTGGGCGAACTCGATGCAGCGGTAGTAACACTTACATGTAAAGAGTTATCAAATGAAAGTGAAGAGTGGTCGGTCCGTCTTCGATATGCATACGCCGATGCACTCCATGCCGCAGGGCGTGTCAAGGAAGCGCAAGAATGGTTTGAAAAGTGTGCAGCATTAGATGTTGATGAAGTCACTGATGCATCAGAGCGGTTATAACCCTCTAATCTGAAGCAACTGCACACTATCTTTGAAGCGATTATTGAATTAGGCTCTGCGAACACCAGAATCTCACGCCTATTTAGGGGTTACATAAGAATGCCAAAAACTATTCATGATGGAGCAGTCGCACTTCAATCAGAGTTGGTTGAATTAAGGCACCGACTTCATCAACGTCCTGAGATAGGCCTGCAACTACCTGAAACACAGGCCATGGTTCTTGAAGCATTGGATGGACTTGGATTAGAGATAACGTTAGGTAAAACATCTACATCCGTGACTGCTGTGCTACGGGGTACCAAACGTGGAAAGGCAGTATTACTGCGCGGGGACATGGATGCCCTGCCAGTTAGTGAAGAAACGGGACTCGAATTTTCAAGCACTAACCCAGGCGTGATGCATGCATGTGGACATGATTTACATACCGCAATGTTGGTTGGCGCAGCGAAATTACTGTCGGCACACCGTGAACAATTAGAGGGCGATGTTGTCTTTATGTTTCAACCTGGTGAAGAGGGTTACGATGGTGCAGCACACATGATCGCCGAAGGCGTCTTAGATGCTGCAGGAGTTCGAGTTTCATCTGCATTTGGAATCCATGTCTCCTCTGGATCAATGCCGCGTAATGTCTTTGCTACAAAACCAGGAACCATGATGGCCTCGGCCGATGAACTGCACGTAACAGTGCGTGGAGCCGGTGGTCATGGTTCGGCGCCTCATTTTGCAAAGGATCCAGTTGTTGTGGCTGCTCAGATGGTCGGGGATTTACAGACGCTTGTGACGAGAAAATTCGATATTTTCGATCCCATCGTTGTAACCGTCGGTTACTTTCATGCAGGCACTCAAGCAAATATTATTCCGAGTGAGGCAAAATTCGAAGTAACTATCCGGGCATTTTCACTCATCGCCCGTGAAAAGATACTTCGTGAGGCAAAATTGCTGTGCGAAAAAATTGGTGAGGCCTATGGCCTTGACGTAGATGCAGTGGTCATGGGGCAGTATCCGGTAACGATCAACAATGCCGAGCAGGCCCAGTTTGTAGCAGATACAGCCAAAGATCTATTTGGCCCAGACTCCTACGAGCTGATGGATTTCCCGATTGCCGGAGCAGAGGACTTCTCCAGAGTTCTGCTCGAAGTTCCTGGAAGTTACATGTTCCTGGGAGCGTGTATGAGCGATGATTACGAAGCTGCTCCGAGTAATCACAGCGCTCTGGCCACTTTTGACGATAGCGTATTGTGTAGAGGCGTGGAAATGCATGCCGAGCTAGCGATAAGGGCTTTGCGCCGAGACGTGTAGGCGAATCTCAGAATCGACGCCTGAAAAGATTTTTCACTTTTGGCACAACGGTTTGTAAAAAATAGGAGTACAGTTTTAATTAGTGAGGGGGATGGTAACCTTTTTGGCACGACGAATTATCACTGCCAAATCCACATATTGACCTCCCTCTCACCTTAAAACCCACCAAAGCTCTAGCTCTTGAGTGCTAACGCGGCTTATAAGCGAAAAAGCACCGTAAAATTATGGTTAACATTAAACTCGTGTCCACGCAGCCTCTCGATACGTCAACGGATATTGATTCAACTGTAAAGCCATCACTTGATCTGGTTAATGAATTGATCGCCGAATCGGAAAATCTACGAAGCAGGCATGATGAGTCAAATAGACGTAGATTTTCTAGGCTTCTCAAAGACTCCGCAGCAATTGATTTAACAATGTCTCTTACCGATGAAGTTATGAGAATAACCTCGACGCGGCGAGCTGCGAAAACTTTCCGCAGAAGTGCCAAGAATATTGGTCGCCAAGGATTAGGCTCTTGGGATTACTTAGGAATTAAATTGGCCGTTCCATCCTCTTTACTCTTTCCACATTTAGTGATGCGTATCGTGCATAAACGAGTGCGTATGGCGGCTGAGGGAATAATTTTACCGGCAGAGAGTGCTCTTCTGCAAAAACATATTACGCAAAGAGATACTCAAGGGGTAAAGCTCAATATAAATCTCTTAGGTGAAGCTGTTTTGGGTGAGGGCGAAGCAGCCCAACGTTTGCAAGCGATTATCGATTTAGTCGCTCGGCCACACATTAATTATGTTTCAGTTAAAATCTCATCGATTGTGAGTCAGTTAATCACGATTGATCACAATGGCTCGGTCGAGCGTGCTGCCGAACGATTGCGTATTTTGTATTCGCAAGCAATTGCACACAAGGTATTTATCAATTTAGACATGGAGGAATTCAGAGATTTAGCAATCACGGTCGATGTCTTTAAGAAAGTGTTAAACGAGCCTGATTTTGAAAATCTCGAGGCTGGAATAGTGTTACAGGCCTACCTTCCGGATTCACATAGAGCTTTCTCTGAGCTCGTAGAGTGGTCGCTCATGCGCCACAAGAAGACCGGTGCACGAATAAAGATACGACTCGTCAAGGGTGCAAATTTGGCGATGGAGAAGGCGGAGGCTGAGCTTCATGGGTGGGTTGCTGCTCCGTATTCCACCAAATCAGATGTCGATGCAAGCTATGCACGTTTAATTGATACAGCGTTGCGTCCGGAATATTCCAAGGCAGTACGAATCGGTTTAGCTAGCCATAATCTCTTTCACATCGCATGGGCCATTGAGGTGGCAAAGGCCAGGGGAGTGGGCGAACAGCTAGATATCGAGATGTTAGAAGGCATGGCCAACTCCGAAGCGCTATCTGTGGTTTCCTTGACTGGAAGCGTGTTGCTATACACGCCTGTAACAAGACATCAGGATTTCCCTACAGCGGTTGCATATTTAGTGAGACGACTAGATGAGAACACATCAACAGAGAATTATCTGCGTAGTTCTTTTGATATGCAGGTTGGCAACAAAGAGTTCGAAGAACAGCAAGCAAGATTCCTAAACTCAGTTAGCCAACGACACTCCATTTCAACAGATTCTAGGCGTCATGGTTTGTCTTTAGATAATGCACACCAGAAGTTCTCACACGGTGTATTTATCAACGAAAGCGATGCTGACCCTACAAATCCTGCAATGGTAGCAAAGGTACGTGATGAACTTTCACATCAATACTCTGTTGCAAATTTAGAGATTCCGTTAGTGATCAATGGCTCCGAGGTCTTCAGCCCCGAGACGGAGTTTGGGATTGATCCAAGCGATGAAGGAGCTATTTGGTATCGCTATTGTGTTGGCCAAGTACATGATGTAGATACTGCTTTGGATGCTGCACACGCTGCATTTTCTCACTGGAGCATTCGAAACGTGCGTGAACGCGCAGAGATTTTGGGCAACGCAGCGGTTCTGATGCAAGACCAACGCGCACGCACAATTGCTGTCATGTCGCGTGATGCAGGTAAAACCTTTGCTGAAGCCGACCCAGAGGTGAGTGAAGCTATCGATTTCGCACGTTTCTATGCTTTATCTGCAATATCTAAAGAAGCTAATTCAACTGCGATGGGTGTGATCCTAATAGTGCCACCGTGGAACTTTCCATATGCGATTGTTTTAGGTGGAGTATGTGCTGCGCTTGCAACAGGTAATTGCGTTATTTTAAAGCCAGCTCCAGAAACCGTTGCAACGTCGTGGTTACTTGTAAACCAGCTGTGGGATTCGGGGGTTCCAAGAGAAGTTCTGCAGTTCTTGCCGACCCGAGATGATGAAGTTGGAAAATACTTAGTTACTCACTCTGGCATCGCTGCCGTAATTCTTACCGGTTCCTTTGATACTGCGCAGATGTTTACGCAGTGGAAGCCAGATTTAAATCTAATGGCAGAGACAAGCGGAAAGAACGCGATTCTAATTTCCGCAAGTGCCGATATAGATAATGCGGTCAGGGATTTAGTTCAGTCTGCTTTTGGACATGCAGGCCAAAAATGTAGCGCTGCCAGTTTGGCGATTGTTGAGTCAAGCGTGTATAACGATTCAGCCTTTCGAAACCAACTCAGAGATGCAGTTGAGAGCCTGACCATTGGGTCATCACGAGATTTTTCTACTGCAGTTGGCCCGGTTATTCACCCACCACAAGGCGGGTTAGAAAGAGCATTGACAATCTTAGATACCGGTGAAAGTTGGCTTGTAGCACCACGTCAATTAGATGAGAGTGGTTATCTATGGAGCCCAGGTGTGAAGTTTGGAGTGAGCCCAGATTCATGGAGTTTTAAGAACGAGTGGTTTGGGCCAGTTCTTGGAGTAATGCAGGCCCAGGATTTTCAATCAGCGCTCACCATGCAAAATCGTGGTGACTATGGATTAACCGCTGGTCTGCACTCGCTGGATGTTCAAGAGTGCGAGAAATGGATCGACGAGGTTCAAGCTGGGAATCTCTATGTTAATCGTGGCATAACTGGCGCAGTTGTGAATCGACAGCCCTTTGGTGGCTGGAAGCGAAGCAGCGTTGGTGCAACATCTAAAGCCGGTGGAGCTAACTACCTTAGTAATCTTCGGCAGTGGCAGAGTTTTGTTTCCTTACAAGAGAGTAATAATCTAGCCAAAGACTGGTGGGAGAGCGTAGGGTCAAAGGCTTTGGATATGAGCGGTCTCAAAGTTGAACGAAATTATCAACGCTATCGAGCATATGGAAAAGGCGTAGTCATTTGCGGTGATGAAGGTATAGATGAAGAGATTCGTGAATACATCACGTTGATATCTGCACTAGTAGGAACACCGATACGTTGGTGTGCACCAGAAGACGACATCAGTAACTGCGATAAAGTGCGCTGGCTCTCTGCTCAGGTGCCACCAGTTGTAGAGCTTCTTGCACGAGGTATAACGCTAGATAGGCGACCAATTGCTGCTTGTGCCGATGTAGAGCTACCTCGTTGGCTGCTGGAGCAAAGTGTGTCGATAGTGAACCATCGTTACGGCAATGTTGGTGCTGGGCCACAGCCGCAGCTTCGATAGTCGATCTTTATACACAATCAAAGACACCCCACCTAGTAAAAGGTCAGTGCAGTGCAGCAATCTGCCACCACTTACATAATTAAGGGGGCATATATGGTTAAGAAGACAGTCAATGCGAAAGAGGATGATTTCTCACTCAATGATCTTTTGCTGCGTGGGCGAGTTTCAACGCCAGGTATTGAAAAACAACTACCAAGCGGAGATAAGGTGGTTGAGTTTCGACTTATAGTCACACGCGCCGAACGTGAAGGTGTCGACACATTAGATATCGCCGCATGGAGCGCCAAGAGCCGGCGCTTGGCTTTAGGACTCAAAGCGCAGGAGTGGATAGAGATCTCCGGCTCGGTGCACCGCCGATTTTGGCAAGCTCCAGGTGGGGTAGCAAGTCGTTGGCAGGTAGAAGCAGCTGAGATAGTTCGAATTTAGGTACACTCACCGCATGGCAAATGATATTTTCTCGACGCTTCGCACATACCTGTCCAAAGTTACAGATGGCGATAAGAGTGCCTCGGATGTAGCTGCCACTGTTAATCAGTGGCTACGCGAAGGCGGAGATGCACTGAAGATAAAAATTGAAGATGAGGTTGAACGCTCGGTCTCAAAGATGGGCTTCGTCAAGCGTGGTGAGTTTGAAGCGTTAAAAGAAGAGGTCGCACGCTTAAAGAACGCTGCTCACAGTGC
>JBMOET010000059.1:0-6516 GCA_049314595.1 Candidatus Planktophila sp.
GCCCGTTTTACCCAGGCAAGCGCTACGAGGATTGGGTCTTGGAAGATCCAGCTGGACAGGGCATTGAATCCGTACGCGTGATCAGGGATGAGATTAAGCGTCGAGTAGAAGTTCTACTTTCCGAACTGCTTAGTTAATCTCTTTCCCATTTTTATATAGAGCAAGTATCTTTATTTCGCAAACTCTATGTGGTTCTGTCAACACTGGATTTTGGTCGAGCACAACGAAATCGGCGCGCATTCCAACTTCAAGTTTTCCAACTTCACGTTCTCTAAAGATCTGATAGGCGCTATTGGAAGTGTAAAACTGCATTGACTGCTCGATAGTTATCGCCTCGTGCTTGCTCCAACCTTCGGCATGTTCACGATTCGTATCTTGACGGTGCACAGGCACGGCTAATGCGTGAAGTGGAATCTGACTTGTAACAGGCCAATCACTACCAAAACTGATAGTGACTCCAGCATCAATCATTGTTCGAAGTTGGTATTGACGATTATTTCGTGCTTCTCCAAGTCGCGGCAAGATTAGTTCTTTATTCATTGGATCCATGTACGTCCACAATGGCTGATAATTTGCAATGATGCCTAAACGTGCAAAGCGTGAAACATCATCGGGATGTATAAGTTGAGCATGTGCAATAACAGGGCGACGGTCACGAGGTGGATTTATTCGAATCGTCGCCTCAATGGCATCCAGTGCCTGGCGAATTGCGGCGTCACCAATTGCATGAATGTGAAGCTGAAAATCTAATTCGTCGAAAGCTACCAGGGCATCGAGTAAGTCATCATCAGACCAAATAGTTAGCCCATGACTGTTTGGTTGATCGTCATAAGGCTCTAGAAGTGCTGCAGTCCCAGCCGAAAGCGCACCGTCGCAGATGAACTTAACTGTTGAAGCCTTCAAAACCTGTGGTTCAGGCAGTGCGTTGATCTGAGTCCGCAATCCTAGAAAGTATTTAACCGCATGTTTCCACTCGTGGGGCTGTGCCAAAAAGCAGAGATTCATATCTACGGCCAATTTCTTAGCCTGGGCTGCTGCTATATAGACCTCTGCCATACCTTTTTCAATCCACGCATCAACGGCCGTTCCAATACCAACTTCTGCCATAGCGTTACTGGCAAGGGTCAGGGCATTTACTTCTTGCTCAATGGTAAGTGGCGGTGCATGTTTTGTTACTAAGTCGATTGCAGCTGGCTCACGCAAGGTGCCTTTTGGTTCACCATTGTCGCGACGAGCAATGCTGCCGCCATCTGGATCTTTTGTATCAGCATTGACTCCAGCAATATTGAGCGCCATTGAGTTAACCCAGATTGTGTGGTGATCAACAGCGTGAAGAACAACTGGGCGATCACTGACAACGGAATCTAACCAGCGTGCATCAAAGTCTCCCTGGCTAATGATCGCCGCTTCATAAGCACCGCCAATGATCCATGCTTGATCTGGGTTTTCCAAAGCATATGTGGCAACTGCAGCAAGAATTTCTTCTACGCTTTGCAGGTTATTTACTTGAGGACCCAACATTTCGCGCCCTGCAAAAAGTGGATGCGCGTGGCCATCGATAAATGCTGGCATAACAAATACATTTCCAAGATCTACCACCTCATCGAAAAGGCTTGCTAAAGCGTTATCGCCAATTGCTGTGATGATGCCATTAGTTACTAGCAGAGCAGAAGTCGGCACAGCTCCTGGGCTCCAGATTGTTACTGCTTTATACAGTGTATGCACGTGAAGCAGTTACTTCTTCACAAGTAAGCTCATGAACTCATCAACTGGAGTGTTAATCAGCGTTGAGTAGTCCAGGGCGACTGCACAAATTGCATCCTGTGCTGGCTTATCAAAGATTCGTGCAAGATTGATTCGGAATTTTTCGATCAGCAGTGGGATACCTTCAATACGGCGGCGGGCATGCCCAATTGGGTATTCAACTGCCTCTTCACCAATCATGGTCCCGTCCTTGAATTCAATAGTGATTGCGTTGGCAATAGATCGCTTTGATGGGTCGTGATAGTCGGCCGTATAACCCTTATCTTCAACGCAGATTATCTTCTCCCGCAGCGCATCGATGCGTGAATCTGAAGCGATATCGTCTTCGTAGTCTCTGGCAGTCAAACGACCAAATATCAATGGTACGGCCACCATGTACTGAATACAGTGATCGCGATCGGCAGGATTATTAAGTGGACCTTTCTTATCAATAATTCGAATACAAGCCTCGTGAGTACGAATCGTTACTTTTTTAATATCATCAGAACTCTTGCCAGCCGCAATCATCTGCGCCTGAAGAGTCATAGCTGCCTCTACTGCAGTTTGTGAGTGAAACTCTGCTGGGAAAGAAATCTTAAAGAGGATGTTTTCCATTACATAAGATCCATATGCGCGTTGAAACTTAAACGGCTGACCTTTGAAGGAGACGTCATAAAATCCCCATGTTTTAGCGGAAAGGACGGATGGATATCCCATTTCCCCGGCCTTAGCTATCAGTGCAAGTCGGACAGCTCGTGAGGTTGCATCCCCGGCTGCCCATGATTTGCGCGAACCCGCATTAGGAAAGTGACGATACGTGCGAAGTGATTGGCCATCTACCCACGCTAGAGAAACAGCATTCAGTGTTTCCTCGCGTGTAAGTCCCATCATCTGTGAAACAACTGCAGTCGATGCAACTTTTACTAAAACAACGTGGTCAAGGCCGACTTTATTAAATGAGTTCTCTAAGGCGATGCAGCCCTGAATCTCATGGGCTTTGATCATGGCAGTCAAAACATCTTTAACGGTAAATTTCTTAACACCTGTTCGGCTGAGCCAATCAGCAGTTGCAAGGATTGCACCTAGATTATCCGATGGGTGGCCCCATTCAGCGGCCAGCCATGTGTCATTAAAATCTAGCCAGCGGATTGCTGTGCCTATATTGAAAGCACCTTGTACCGGATCTAATTCGTAGTTAGTTCCAGGAACGCGAACGCCGTTATTAAACGTTATTCCGGGAACAAGTGGGCCAAGCAGTTTTGTGCAGGCCGGGTATTCAAGGGCTTCTAAGCCGCAACCAATTGTGTCTAGAAAGCAGTTCCATGCAGTTTCGTAGGCAATTGGAGACTCAATTGTAAAATTCAAAACGTAATCGACAATGTCAACGATCTCTTGATCAAATGGCTGAGTTGACTTAGTAATTGCGCTGGACATGCCTACCTATTTTCTAGTTGAGGGATATTAACGTTGGTTAATTGGAATATAAACAAGGTCTTCAGGGCCGGTGTAGTTAGCACCTGGTCGAATAATTGTGTTATCGGCACGTTGTTCAATGATGTGGGCAGTCCAACCAGAAATTCTGGCCATGACGAAGATGGGCGTAAAGAAGTTCGTGGGAATTTTCATCTGGTTATATGCAACAGCTGAAAACCAATCCAAGTTAGGAAACATCTTCTTGGCATCTGCCATAACTGATTCAATTCGCTCAGCGATGTCATATAAATCTGTGTTGCCAGCATCCTGGGATAGCTCTAAAGCGATAGCCTTAATAATCGCATTGCGAGGATCCGAGACGGTATAGACGGGGTGGCCAAAGCCGATCACCACTTCCTTCTTTTCGATGCGGGAACGAATATCGGCTTCAGCTTGATCGGCGGATGAGTAACGTTCTTGGATTTCTAAAGCAACCTCATTTGCGCCACCATGTTTTGGTCCGCGCAGTGCGCCAATTGCCCCCGTAACAGCTGAGTACATGTCAGAGCCAGTTCCTGCAATTACGCGACTTGTAAAAGTTGACGCATTGAACTCATGCTCGGCATACAGAATGAGCGAAACCTGCATTGCTTTTTCCCACAACGCTGATGGCTTTTTCCCGTGTAAGACATGCAGGAAATGTGAAGCGATAGAAGTGTCATCTGTAGATAGTTCGATTCGCTTGCCGCTGTGGCTAAAGTGATACCAATACAAGAGCATTGATGGAAGCTGGGCCATTAATTGATCGGCAAGTTCGCGCGTATGCTCGGCATTGTTTAAATCAGTCTCTGGAACACATGCGCCAAGTACTGAAACCCCAGTGCGCATTACATCCATAGGGTGGGCCGAAGCAGGCAGAATCTCTAGGGCTATCTTGACTTGAACGGGCAAATCTCGGTGCTGGGCCAACTTACTTTGATAGGCGCTTAGCTCTGCCTTAGTAGGCAAAGCACCATGGATGAGCAGGTATGCGATCTCTTCAAAGTTGGAAGATGCCACTAAATCTTTAATGTTATATCCACGATAGTGAAGATCCTCACCACTTTGACCGACATAAGAAAGTGCCGTATTTCCAGCGATAACTCCGGACAGGGCTACTGATTTCTTAGTACGAAACTCTGCCACGGTTTACTCCTTTGGGTCGAGAAACTTATCTAAAGCAGTTTCATATTCATAGTAATTAATGCGCTGATACAGCTCTTCGCGAGTCTGCATCTGGTCAACAACATTCTTTTGTGTTCCATCGCGGCGGATTGATTCGTACACATTCTCTGCTGCCTTATTCATGGCTCTAAAAGCTGACAGAGGATACAAAGCGATTGAGACATCTGCACTCTTTAACTCATCAGTTGTAAACAATGGCGTCATTCCAAACTCGGTGATATTTGCCAAAATTGGAACTCCGGCGGCTGCTGCAAACTTTGTGTAAGTCTCTAAATCATTAACAGCTTCAGGGAAAATGTAATCAGCCCCAGCTGCAACATAGGCACGTACTCGATCTAGAGCTTTATCCAAACCTTCGTTAGCTAGTGAATCTGTTCGAGCCATGATTCCAAAGTCATCATCGGTGCGTGCATCCACTGCCGCTTTAATACGATCTACCATCTCTTGTGTCGAGACAATCTCTTTATTGGGCCGATGCCCGCATCGTTTGGCACCAACTTGATCTTCGATATGTGTTGCCGCTGCACCTGCCTTGATTAAATCCTTGATAGTTCGACCGATATTAAACGCCGATGGCCCAAAACCGGTATCGCAATCAACGAGCAATGGCAGATCGCAGATATTGGTTATACGTCGCACATCGGTTAAAACATCCTCTAACGTTGTGATTCCCAAATCTGGAACTCCAAGGGATCCTGCAGCAACGCCGCCACCTGATAGATAGATCGCCCGATATCCCGCGCGCTTAGCTAATAAAGCGTGGTTGGCATTGATTGCACCAATCACTTGCAAGGGGGTCTCGGCAGATAAAGCCGACTTAAAACGCTTTCCTGCACTGGGCTGAATCACCTTTGAAGCCTACCGAGAATGTCCAGAAAATGCATTTTCCCAGCATACATATCTCAAATAAGAGTGCGACCACGTTCCAGTTGATCGGGCCACTCAATTTTGATTCCTAGTTTTTCAGCAGCATTTAAAGCCCAGCGAGGATTGCGAAGCATTGCACGTGCAAGAAAAACGGCATCGGCTTCGCCAGTTTCAATAATATATTGAGCTTGTTCTGGCTCTGTAATTAAACCAACCGCCGTTGTCATAATTTGTGATTCAGTTCGTATCGCTGCTGCAAATGGAACTTGAAATCCTGGCGTTGCCTTAATTGGCGCATTATGAACATTGCCGCCCGTTGAAACATCAATCAAGTCAACACCAAGTGTTTTGAGTTGAATACACAACTCGATGGAATCAACGAGATTCCAGCCATCATCGACCCAATCGGTCGCCGATACGCGAACAAATAGTGGAGTCTTAGATGGAATGGCTTTGCGTACGGCCGTAACGGTCTCCAATAAAAAACGAACCCGGTTTTCAAAACTTCCACCGTACTGATCGGTGCGTTTATTATCTAATGGTGAATAAAACTGATGTAGTAAATAACCATGAGCAGCGTGAATCTCGATTACATCAAACCCAACATCAATGGCTCGTACAGCGGCAGCAACAAAATCCTTTGTTAGTTGGTGAATCTCGCTGACAGTTAATTCACGAGGTTCTGGGTAGCCATGAAATGCAACTGCAGATGAAGAAACATTTTGCCAACCTCCATCTGCAATGCCAGCCATTCGGTGATCATCCCAAGGGCGCATCGTAGATCCTTTACGTCCAGCATGCGCTAGCTGGATACCCATTTTTACATTCTGCGAATGAGCAAAGTCGATCATTGGCTTAAAAGCTAAAGCATGCGCATCGGTAGTCAACAGCGGACAACCAATAGAGATTCGTCCTTCAGGTGCAACCCCAGTTGCCTCAACCATAATTAACCCTGGGGCACCGGTTGCAAACGAGTTCAAATGCGCAGTGTGCCAATCGCCAACAAAGCCATCGACGGCCGAGTACTGGCACATAGGGGAGACCCACACGCGGTTTTGAAACGTCACCGAGCCAATTGTTAGGGGATCAAATAGTGAGTTCATTGAAGCATTCTAGCTCTGATAGAAATCAGTTCTACTTTTTCTTATAGCCAGTAGGACACTTTGGATTAACCGCAGTTACCTTTTTAGTTAACTTACCCTTTATACAGGTAATAGTGACCGCCTTCTTAACTGCAGCGGCCTTTGCATCAGCAGCGGCCTTTGCATC
>JBMOET010000060.1:0-6391 GCA_049314595.1 Candidatus Planktophila sp.
GTTACTTCTTAGGGTGGGCAAGTAACCAATCCATTACCTTTAAGCCAAAACTTGAATCTATCGCCGGCCCATGGGCTCCCCCATTGATTGTCCATAACTCAACGCTTGATTGCGGGCAGGAATAAATCAGAGGAATCGTCTCTGATCCTTCAAGATTTGCTACTAAATCAAATGCCTTACCTGCTTCTGCAGTGATTGAACATTTATCAATTACTTCCCAGCGCTGAACACTCTCCTTGGCGCTTGTATAGAAGTTAGAAAATATTGAGCCACCTGTGTAAGTGATTACTTCATCGTTGGTTCCATGGATATGTAAAACACTTACCGGCGATGTAGCGGCACAGGATTGAGGATCAGCGTCCATTGCACCCGCAAGTCCTGCGATGGCAGCAACCGTCTGAGGATACATGCATGCAAATTTATAGGTTATGAAGTGCCCATTGGAATGGCCGAACACAAAGATACGTTTAGGGTCGACCGCCGCTTTGCTAGATATCTCATCAATGAGTGACTGAATAAAAGCTGCATCGTCAACTGGATTATTATTGAAATTACAACAGGCCTTAGATGCATTCCAGAATTGATAGCCTTGCGAATCTCTCAGACCATCGGGAGCTGCATAGATTACTCCCCGTTTTTGTGCCGCCGAATCCATCATGGCAAATCGCTGATGGGCCAGACTTGTGCTCATATAGCCATGAAGATCAATTAATAGCGGGGCTGGTTTATCAGGTGAATACCCTGCCGGCAAGGTTACAAAAGTAGGGCGATCTCCGCCAACAGTGAAAACCGATGACAGTTCGGTATTTGCTCCTTCAAGTGAAGTTAAACTTTGGCTAACTCCTGCTTTATTAAAAACTAATACAGAGATGACTACTAAAACTAAGGCAATAAGTGATGCCCACTTTTTGCCAACTCGTTGCGGCAGTCCTGCGATATTGCTCTCTCGATCTTGGCTTAGATCCTTCAGCACATTTGCAAAGTGAAAAGCCACACCTAGCATTGATCCAACAGCTAGTACCGACAATGGCGGTGTGCGATCTGTAGCATAAAAAATTGAGGCGGGCAGTGCTGCACATGCCACCGCATATGGAAGCGGTGAAAGTGGCGAGAACTTAAAGTAGAAGTTATAAGCGATTCCGCAACCAACCCCTAGTAAATAAATAGCGCCGCCCTTAATGCCCAGCGGACCAATTAGATTTGTAATCACCGCAATCGGCAAGAGGATAAAAGTAGCTCTACGAAGTTGATCGACGGTAATACTGGCGGCCACTAAGGGTTTATTGAGGCGATTATGCTTTAGATCATCCTGGTAATCATAAATATCATTACTCCAACCAATTAACAGCTGGCCTAAGAAAACAGTAAAGGCTACGACATAGGCTGGGCCTTCCCACCATAAGCTAGCCGTAAGTAAAAAGGAGATTGCGGTAATGAGAAGTGTGGGGCCAAAGTGCGCGGCCCTTGCATATGCTCGAATCTTCATAAGTCACTTGGTAGAAAGTGTTTAGCCACGCCGTTTCGCGCAAAGGCCAGCAGTGTCAATCCAAATTCACTAGCTAGGTCTATGGCTAATGAAGTGGGGGCGCTCACGCCAACAATTGCTGAAACACCGGCACAGATTGCTTTCTGAACTAACTCATAACCGATGCGTCCAGAGACAACTAGGGTCCAATCCGCCAATGGCACCTTGCCATCCATTAACGCTGCCCCGATTACTTTATCAACGGCGTTATGACGACCAACGTCCTCACGAACCCAGGTGACATCTCCTGATGGATTAACAAGCAGTGCTGCATGTAATCCCCCAGTTTTTTCAAAGATGCGCTGGCGACCATCAAGCAAGCTAACCATTTGTGCAAGTTCTTGCACACTATGAGTTGGAGCAGAAACTTTGCTAACACCCCGCTTATGTAAATCACCAATATTTGTAGAGCCACAGACACCACAAGCAGATGTAATTGTGAATCGTCGCTCCATAATTCGAACAGCTTCACTGGCATTCTCTGCTACCTCGGCTATAACCACATTAGCGCGCTGACGCAGAGATAGGGATTTGTCGGCACAGACTTTAACGCTGATTAACTCACTTGGGCTTTTAAGAAAACCTTCCCCCCATAAGAAGCCAGCGGCAAGCTCTAAATCATTACCAGGTGTGCGCATTGTTATACCTAGTTGCTCTTCTTTACCTGCGCGCTTTATACGGATTTCAAGCGGCTCTTCGACAACAACTGAATCCGAGGTCGAATCGACTGCATCTGTCTTTTGAACTCTTACCTTTGCAATTGCAGATGGTGCTAATTCTTCACTGTCCATGGCGATAGAACTCTATGTTCTCTGCAGGCAAAGGAGTTTTCCCTAAGATTAAGTCGGCGGCTTTTTCAGCCACCATCATGACCGGTGCATAAATATTTCCATTAGTTACATATGGGAACACCGATGCATCACATACGCGCAAGCCCTGCACACCATGCACTTTCATGGTCGTGGGATCTACAACTGACATATCATCTGTGCCCATTTTGGCTGTACATGATGGGTGCAGTGCGGTTTCAGCATCTTTGCGAACCCAGTCCAAAATCTCGGCATCAGTTGAAACGCTTGCTCCTGGAGATGACTCACCTGCGTTGTAATCACTCATAGCTGGTTGCGTCAAAATGTTTCTAGCAACTTTCACGGCCTCTATCCACTCGCGCTTATCCTGCTCCGTTGATAAGTAGTTGAACTGCATGGCCGGTTTTTCCAAGGGATCAGCGCTCTTAATTTTCAGCCAACCGCGGGCATCGGAATACATTGGGCCCACATGAACTTGGTAGCCATGTCCACGAGTGTCACCTGTGCCGTCATATCTAATTGCCAAAGGTAAGAAGTGGAACATTAAATTTGGATACTTCACATCGTTGTTGCTGCGCGTAAAGCCACCGGCTTCAAATTGATTAGTAGCACCCGGGCCTTTGCGAAAAAAGAGCCACGCTGCACCGATAAATGGGCGGCGCCAGAACTGGGTAATTGGTTGCTGCGTCACTGGAAGTTTGCATTTGTATTGAACGTAAACCTCCAAGTGATCCTGCAAATTTGCACCAACTCCAGGAAGGTTATGCACCATTGTTATACCAAGTGGTGCTATATCTTTTTCATTTCCAATACCTGATAGTTGCAAAATCTGTGGAGTATTGATTGCACCGCCACACAAAATAACTTCACGGGAAGTAAAAGTGGTCTTCTTGCCTTTAATTATTGCCTCAACACCAGTTGCGGTAGTGCCTTCGAATAAGACTTTAGTGACGTGGGCACGAGTTTTAATGGTCAGGTTTGCGCGCTTTAAAATTGGATACAGGTATGCGCGCGCTGCACTTAAGCGTCGGCCTCGGTAAACATTGCGATCAAAGGCGGCAAAGCCCTCTTGTCTATATCCATTAACGTCATCGGTGCGTGGATACCCGGCTTGTTCGGTAGCTTTAAAAAATGCGGCAAATAATGGGCCCTTGACTGGGCCGCGTTCTAACTTAAGTGGACCATTGTTGCCTCGAAAGACGTTGCTCTGATCAGCTAAACAGTTCTCCATCTTTTTAAAATATGGAAGGCAATGCGCGTAATCCCAACTACTCATACCGGCATCTTTAGACCAGCGTTCGTAATCCATGGGATTGCCTCGTTGCCAAATCTGACCGTTAATAGAGGATGAACCACCCAAGACTTTTCCGCGCGCATGATAGATGCGGCGATTATTCATAAATGGCTCTGGCTCGGATTCATACATCCAGTCGTAATGCTTGTTTCCAATTGGGAAAGCTAGAGCAGCCGGCATATGGATAAAAACATCCCATTTGTAATCACGTCGGCCAGCCTCTAGAACCAAGGTTCTATTCTTGGGATCTTCACTTAATCTATTGGCGAGTGCGCTGCCGGCTGATCCACCACCAACGATGATGTAGTCATACTGCGTACTCATGGCGCCTACTCTACTAATAAAACAACGCCCGTACTTAGTGATTTCTCACAGAGTACGGGCGTTGCTATTACTTAGTTTTTAGATTACTTACCTAACCAGGCGTTGACCTTGTCTGGGTTAGCATCGATCCACTTTTGAGCAGCCGCAGCTGCATCCATGCCACCTTCGATATCGGCAGCTACTGAGTTCTGATCCGCATTTGTCCAACTAAAGTTTGTAACGATAGTTGCAAAGACTGAACCTGAATCCATGAGCTTCTTTGTTGCTAGCTTCTTGAGTGCTGTCTCTGGGTAATCTGTTAGTCCGCTTGCCTTTGCAGCATCAGACCAATCGTTGGCAGGGAACTTCACACGAGATTGTTCTAAGCCAGGGATCTTGATGAAGAGAGTTCCTGGTGTATAGAAGTATGCAAGTGCTGCAGTCTTATTTGCCTCAGCCTTTGTAAGAACATCGACGAGTGCTGCCTCTGAACCTGTTGAGATAGCTTTGAAGTTTAACTTATTGGCAGAAATCATCTTCTCACCAATAGTTGTATATCCCGGAGGACCTTCATACCAAGCGCCCTTACTGCCTGAGTCTGCAGTCTTAAATAGATCTGCGTACTTGTTCAAGTTTGCAGAGTCCAAAATATCTGGATACTTAGCGGCCATCCATGGTGCAACGTACATACCAATGAGACCAACGTTTCCATTGTCTCCAACTTCAACAACTGCGCCGCGATCTACCCATTCTTTCCAACGGCCGCCGCCCCAATCTTCGATAATTACATCAACTGATCCAGCTTCCATAGCGTCATATGTAACGCCTGCTTCTTCCAACGTTGTCTGTGTAATTGTGCAGCCATTTGCCTTTGCAACTTCTGCAACAACTTGCGCAGATGCTGTGTAACCATTCCAGGCATGCATTGCCAATCCCCATGAACCGCAATCTCCGCCACCATCGGCGCTGTCATTGACACTCGAGCTACATCCTGCAAGAACCAAAGCTCCCGCAACGATAAGCGAAGCCGCCGCAGAGCGACGTCCTAGGCTAAATTTCATTTCTCTCCTCCTAAAGGTTAAAACGATTACGGCGAGCGTAATAGAGGCTGTGGCTTTACGTAAGGGGTTAGCACAGGTGTTTTGTGGCTATTTAGGCGCGTTGTGCGCTGGCCTGGGCGATTCGGTCGATAGTTACTCCTAATAGCAAAATAACCATGCCTGCAACTAAGCCCTTGCCCTGCATATCTGGTTTTGAGCCACCGAGAATTACTAAGTAGCCCAAACCACCTGATCCAACAAAGCCACCAATAACAACTACTGCCAAAACAAAGATCATTCCTTGATTTGCAGCAAGCAAGATTGATTTTTTAGCTGCAGGAAGTTGAACCTTAGTAATTATCTGTCTGACTGTTGAGCCTGCAGCAGTGGCTGCTTCAATAATTGAAGCAGGTACGGCGCGAATTCCTTCGCCAACTATCTTAACTACCACTGGAATCGAGTACACAATTCCCGTCGCAATTGCAGTAAAGCGCGTCGGCCCAAATAGTCCTAACATCGGAATTAAGTAAACAAAGGCGGGAAGCGTTTGACCTGCATCCAAGAATGGACGCAAGATCTTTTCGGCGCGTTCACTACGCCCTACCCAAATACCTAATGAAATTCCTATTGTCATCGTCAGAAGCGTTGCAACAATAGTTTGAGTTAACGTAATCATGGCTTCATGCCATAACCCTGATAGGACTATAAGTAAGAGAAGTGTGGCAGCAAGTGCTGCGACTCGCATACCGCCAATAACAATGGCAATGAAAACTATTGCCGAGAGAGTTACATACCAAGGAGAGTAAGCCAGAAGAGTCTCTAGAGGATTGAGAACCCAGTTGGAGATAAAGTCCTTAAATCCAACGGTAAATATATAAAGATTTGTTGTGGTCCATTTTGTTGCGCTATTAGTAATATCCTCGACTTGCTGAGAAACGTTAATCGATGATGGCCACACAGCTAATGCCAATACCGTACGTGAAGCGATAATTGCCACAATCGCAGCCAATCCGGCAATCGCAACCTTGATCCGACTGCTCTTAATCTCTTGTGCAGTGGGTGGAATAAAACCTTCTTGAGCTTTAGCTGCTGCACTCGTACTACGATCAAGCAAAATCGCAACAAATACGACGGCAAATCCTGCAACAAAGCCTTGGCCGACGTTGCGAATAATGAGTGCGTCAACCACTGGCTTCCCAAGGCCCGGGGCGCCAATTAATGCAGCGATAACTACAAAGGAAAGTGCAGCCATCACGGTTTGGTTGATTCCCAAGACGATCATCTGCTTGGCCATTGGTAGTTGGACTTTAGTCAACGTCTGTTTTGCAGTTGAGCCCATAGAGACTGCCGCTTCAACAGGTGATTGATTCAGATTTCTAATTGCATGAGAAGTGATTCGAATTGAAATTGGAATGCTGTA
>JBMOET010000061.1:0-6331 GCA_049314595.1 Candidatus Planktophila sp.
CTCAGGCAGCCTAATAGGCAGCCAAGAGGTGCCATCTTTCCTGGCAGTCACCGTGATGGCATGGCGCCATTAACCTTCTGCTGGATCCAGAAATACGAGTGTGTTGATTATGAAGTTTCTTGCGAGAGATCTAAGTGTGTAATCCTAAAAAGACAGCGAAGCTGTATCTGAGGATCTTCAATGGGGTGTTGAGGCTTCCGATCCGGAAGAATGGTACGGCATTCAGCCAGGGCTCCAGTATCAGATCTACAAACACTAATCCTGTTAAAAGTTTCTTAACATCATCCCAATAAGGCCAGCGATCACCTGCCTACCCCCCCCCCACACCCCCCCGGATGTATTGATCAGAGGCGTGACAACTTTCCTGAAACCGGGGGCGTTAGCCATTCACCAAGAATCATGACCTACCGCTTGACATTTCGCAGATTTCTTTTAGTATATTATTTTAATGAATATAATGATTGCAATAGAGCACATTTGGCTTCTTGAGCTTGGGAAAGCCAATGCAGATTGTGATGATATTGACGACAAAAGTGAGTATGGGCATTTCACTGTTCCAGAGCTACTTCTCTGTTCTGGCTGCGACCCCGAAGGGAATGAGTGGATTGCTATTAAGACGAGAGGGCATTTACATGGCTTCTCATTCGACTACCCAATCACAATTATCAAGAAATCAAGTCTGGATATTGACTTGATCACGGATTATGTATCAGGAAAGGAAGAGCTACTTGAATGGGCCAAACCTTTAGACGCCAATGCAATATCAAGGCTAATTGCATCTGCATTATACGGCAATTTAAAGCTCAGGCAAGAGGAAGATCTTACAGATAACATAATCTATATCAAAACATCAGACCCCTGCATAATCTATCCATCCTTGTACGCCATAAGGAGAGGCTATTCCTCCATTGTGGGCCTCACCCTGGGTGAAGAGGGATTCTTATACAATGAGAAAGTATATGACGGGACCTCCAGAATCCACGAGAGTTTTAATATTCATATGTTTAACTTAAGATGCAGCAACAACTGCACTAAGTCTGAGGCTGAATACTTTGTCTTTGATGGAGTTGACAGGGACACTGAAACGATATTATCCAATAGTAAGCCTAAAGCAAAAACTATTCGATTTTCAATAAGCTCAGATCCGGGTGGATCTATATCCCTTGCAATGCTACCTATATCACACATCCTTTCGCAGGAAGCTCTTCAAATCATAAAAGGTGAAGACCGAGAAGAAAGTGCAGATCGGCTGATAAGCCTATTCAGTGAGATGGAGAATGTCGTCTCCGCAGAAGGAGTATTCACGACGTCGATGCCTGGAGAGTATGGGGAAATCGGTTCTACAATCATAGACAAAGAGATATCTATTCCTAGCCTCATAGAGATCTCGGAAAACATTGCGGGCATGTCCCAATTAAGTACAGCTCTATTCTTCCTTGAGGCACATCTTTACGCTATCTCGAAAAGGCTTGAGTGCAAAGTGGCCATCGATCAAGATGAGGATGACATAGAAGTAGATGAGCACGTAACGAGCATCAATCTCCCATCACCATTCTTTCCAACACTTTTCTTTGGTGGCACTACAATCAATTCACCATTTAATATCATTGATTCCGATCGTTTCACCAGCTCAACTGTCCAAGGAGAAATTCAAGTGATTGCCGGACTTGAAGGAGCAACTTACGATACGTATAAGGTTGTGGCAAAAATAGACGATACGTTTATATTGCTGTTTCAACAGCAGAACTATGAGAATGATTTCGTAGACAGGGCTGAGATTCCAAATGGTTGGTGATCATCCTACCCTTCTTGGCTTAGGGTCTTACTCATCAATTAGTAGCTCATCGCTTTTCCACCATGTAATTTGACTATTTATGACACATCCTAACGCTCCAGGTCAGAAGCGGGCAGGGGTGGGTTGCTCAGTGTCGCCCTAACTTGGAGCATGCAAAATATGTCGACTAAGTCCCGGCAGACGCATGGGAATTTAATCGACTGGCATTCCGTAGCGATTTATATTTGCAATTAAGCCTTACACACCGTATCCATCATATGGTCGTCAATCATCGAAAACCACGCAAGCAATTGACAAAATTTACTAGTGATTTTTTTTGAATTACACAAGAGGATCCTATGTCATACGTCTTATTCTCAGATCCGCACCTGATCCCTGGTGCCCCTTCGGTTCACCCAGTTGGGACCAGGCCCAATCGGCCACGGATAATCCCGCAGAATTCGTAGCAGGGCCATCAACATCGCCACCATGTCGTCATGGCTGACTTCCCTTGGCGATAGGCCGTCACTGCCATCGCCCTGATCGGCATGGGCCATCCAGTTGCCGAACACCCGCACCTGATGCAGACAGCTGATCGTCCAGGCGTTGACTGAACCCTGCAGCAGGTTGATGCCCTGGTAGAGGCTCACGCCGGATCCACGTGGATGGAGTTTGTTTTGAACCAAGCGTTCAACCAGACGTCTGGCACTGACCCCCAGGGTGACGATCGTGACGCTTTCGCCATTGAGTTCATGCAGCAGACCGGCAATTTCCCGCTTGATCTCCAGGTCATCTGTGGCTTGCTGAAAGGCCCGCAGTTCGCTGCGCAACTGACTGAGCTGCAGCTGCTTCTGTTCATCCAGCGTCAACACGCGCCGCTGCACACTGGAGCGCCGCAGCTGGATATTGATCACCTTATGCAACGTCTCCATCTCTTCAAGCTTGTGATCGAAGATCACCAGACGCTTCATGTCAGGAATGTGACGAAAGCCTGTAGTGATGGCACGGATCAGGGACGGATAGAGCTGATCGGGTGTGGCCTGCTGACGGCCCGTGTTCAACAAGGGCGTCGCTACGGATTGGATCTCAATGCCATAGAGCGGCAACAGCGCCAGCAACCGGAACAACTGCTGAAAGACCGGCCGCTCCATTTCCCCGTCTGGTAGCAGGCGGGGGCTCTCCACCACCGCGATGCGGCGAAAGCGGGTGAACGACTCGCCTGGCCAGTGAGGCGGTTCCCGCAGATCCTCCAGGTTCGGGGTGATCCAGGCGCGGATGCTTTCGGCTGCCGTGAGGTCCAGCTGACGCGGCAGGGATCCCACATCCAGGCCGCAACGCTCCTGCAGGGTGGCGATCATGCTGCCCGCCTGGGGCTGGTAAAAGCCGTCCCAAGCCGAGATCACCAGTAGATCAACGTCGATCGCCTCAGCGAACAGGTCGCCGGCATTGAGGACCACCGTGCGGCCCTGCACCGGATCGAAGGCGTTCAGCAACATGGGCGCTCGGCACCGGGAAGGCCAGACATCCCATTTTGCCCCGGCGTGGTCTCTGCCGTTGTGTTCCCTTCAGCGTTATGACACGCACATCCCGAAGAAGTAGCTAAAACCGCAACAAAATAGGCCGGTAATTCTCCTCTCGATATAGGTTTGGGCTCGCATATCCGCTTCTACAGCTTTCAATTGTTCGGCCCTGATCCGCGATAGAGAACTAACTCACTGGGCGCTACTCCACTATCCAACTTGTCTTGACAAGCGACTAGGCACGCCATACCATTTAGATTAACGAACAAAAACGATGACCTCCTCACTGATCGTTGCACCAAACAATAAACAACACAGGGCAAAGGACAACTCTTGGTATGTCTTGCACGTCATGACGGAGTCGAGAGATGAGTTCGCCGTCCTTGATCCTGTGTCGTATCAAAGGGATGATGGCAGCACGCGCTATCAAGCCCAATTGCCATTGCTTCTCAGCATCACTAGCACCGAGGACAACGAGGTGTTGATGGATGTGAGCGATATTTTCAAGTGCTACAATGTTCCTTATAGTCGACATCTACGCCTTCAGATGTACGTTGATGGCATGGAAGTTAAGCCCCCAGGCTGCCATGGCGCTCCCAACATTAGCCAACACAAAACCAGGGAAAATTCATGGTACTTGCTGTATGTCAAGAACCACTCTGTCAATGATTACGAAAAACTTGACCCAGAAGAGTGCCGCTTAGATGATGGGAGAATTAGGTTCAAAGTAAAGATTCCCATGCTAGTCAAGACTGATGACCAGGGCAAGGAATCGCCGATGAGTGTCGATGATATTTGCAAGCTCTTGAACGTCCCCGTTTCTTATGGGCGCGTCCTGATATATGTGAATGGAGAAGAAGTCGAAAATCCTGCCAACAAAATTACCAGCCGATCCTACACTTTGCCGGCTGGAGCTTATTATGTCGGTGACCCTTCCTATGTTTTGAGCGATAAAGAAATATCGCAATTTTGGGAATACGATGATGAGACATTCTTCAAATTCTGGGGCCATCAGCTCTTTTGCATTAATACAGGTGGCGATGGGGCCTTTCGCATTTATAACTTAAATGAATACGGAGACGCTCTTGATGACGATGGATGCGAGGTTGAGGCAGGCAGACCAGTTTATGACGATTGCCTGCTTGTTGACACAGCAACTATTGCCTTCATTCCCCTGGAAATTCTTGGTGTCAGCCTAGAGGAAGCTGTTGAAGGTGAGATCGGAGAAAACGGACTCATACTCAACTGTGAGAAAGATAATGGCGAAGATATCACTACGTTAGGCGTTGAAATCAACTATTCGTTTCGCTACGATTGTGAGTCTGTTGAGACTGTCCGGTTCCTGCATTACGAAGTTTTGATAGCTGATCAAGAGAAGTATGAGGATATCTAGATTTAGGTTGATTTCGTGGAAAGTACATCTGTTTTCACACCCTTTTCAAATGGCAACGCCAAAAATCAGCGCTTTTCTATTGCGTTCAGAACTTGGGTTCGCACATGCCTGTGGAGTAGCTGAAGCCGGTGGTGCAGCTGCAGGGATTGGGCGGCTGGATCAATCGCTCTGCTGGCTTGCGTCGTTGGATTACCCCAAAAGCTTTATTCACTCCCTAAATATTTCAACTACTGACATCTGTTATCGTGTCATCAACACTAGACCCCTTAGTCTCTAACGATCATCAAGGAGAATACCAAGTTCAAGCGGTAGCCGACATGCTTGCAATGAAAATATCATTGGCTTATAGTCTGGAAAAAAGCCGTCATGAAGTCACTCCTCAAATTCGTCACGACGGAGGATCGAGCCAGGGATCTCTTAAATATTTGCGAAAAGAAGGGCTGCCTATTGCAGCACAAGACCCATGGGGAACCACTCACGGAAGCAATTATTGCTGAAGGTGGATTCACGGTAAATTTTGGCGGCTATGGAAGTTATTCAAGGCTTGGTGTGGGTAAGAATTTTGCCAGTAAATGGGAGATACAGGGACTAGATGTCTCTTCAGGAAAAGGGTTCGTCGACGTTGCTGTCTGTTTCGGTGATGGGGTTGAAGAAGCAAAGCTCAAGGCCATTGGTGACTTCGTCGTCAAGCAGGGTGGCACAATAGCAAGAGGCAATAATGGGAACTGTGATCTTTGTATTCTTCCCGTTGGCGACGAAGGAGAGCAAAATCTGCTCGAAATGGTTGGCGCAATGGTGGAAGGAGGTAAGGACTTTCTTGTTGTGACAGTTGACGAATTTCTTGAAGTTATTCCAGTCATTAAGAAGCCACGTCCAAAGACCGCCAAGGCATCTCAGCTATCCGAAGAACTCAAAATACTGTTTAAGAAGTTGCAGGAGCGTAGCTTTGAATCGATCGACGAGGCGTTATCAAAGCTTGCCGGCAAAGATGCGGACATTGATTTGCTGGTCATGGGGGTTGGGGTTGATCAAGTCACTGGAGAGCTTGAGCGAGGCCCAAAATTCAAAGGTACGGGGCCCGCGATGGAGTATCTGGATATCGCACTTTTCGGCTTGTTGTCTTTGGCAAGTGATGGCAGTGAGGCCGCTAAAATCCGCACATCAGTAAGGAAAATAAAGACCGGTGTTAAAAGGTTGCCTAGCTTACAGGGATTTATTTCCTTAGAAGAGCTAGAGATCATCATCAGCCGCATTGGCGAAAGAGAAGAGCCAATCGAAAACTGTAATTTGGCATCTTTTTCACCTTTGCCCAAGCTTAAAAAACTACTTATAATCAACGAACCTGGTTATGATCCAACTGCGCTTCATGTCAGCTCTTTGCAGGGGTTAGACGCTGAAGACTTAGAAGAACTGAGTGCATCAAATATTGGGCTTTTTGATATTTCAGCTCTTGAGCGATGCAATGCTCTGAAGATAATTGATCTATCACAGAATGAAGGGCTGGCTTCGATCGACTGCCTTTCGGATGCGGTAGGGGTCAAGCAACTTTTTCTCAATGACACATCCATTAGCAGTCTATTGCCATTGACGGGCGGTGACTGCCAGGAAAGATGGCACCTCATGGCTGCCTATTAGGCTGCCTGA
>JBMOET010000062.1:0-6326 GCA_049314595.1 Candidatus Planktophila sp.
TGTGCAACGGATTCAACGAGCTCTTTCTCGGCTTCTTCGAGTGTTAACACAACTGCATGTAGTAGTGGGCAATATGCAACTGCCCTTAGAGCCGCCACGTCAACAACGGTTGGCATTACGTGTGCAAGCGTGCCAACGATCCCTGCTGGCTATGTTGAGATCAATGCGTGTATGTCCAAATCGGATTATTCACTCATGATAAAGCCAAACTGCAGTTCTAAGAATGAAATCGTCTACACAATGCTCGTGAAGCAGTAGAAATCTAATGAATAAATCGATCAGAAAAATGGTGACTAACTAATGTCAGATGTCCAAGCTAATTCAATTCGCAAGAAGCCTGCGATCAGAAAGTCGACCGTAACGCTTTCTGATAAGCCACGAATGAGTGAGGCTCAAGTGTCGCCTAATTCGATCACAGCAAAGTTTGAATCCTATATTTCAAAACTAACTCCCCATAAGAATGTCATTGGGTTGATGATAATCTCTGCTCTAGCCTCTTCCCTCATCACATTTGTCGCCACAAATAGCGCAAATAACTCCTCTTCAAGTGCAGCATCAACAAGCACCTTTAGCGAAGTTGTAGCAGGCAAAGTGATGCTCAGTGAGTCCGAACTAATTGATGCCGTGAAACAACTAGGAGTGGACGTTTACTGGGCTGGTCCTGTAAAAGATGCTAAATACACGCTTTCTGTGCCATCTACTGGCCAGGCTTATGTTCGTTACTTACCAAATGGCCAGGGCTTAAATGACACACAGGCCAACTTTGTTGTCATTGCAACATATGAAACTACCAATGCATTTGACGCGACGCAGGCAGCAGGAAATCAGACAGATGGAATCACATTTATTAATCCCGATGGTGCCGCCGTTTATTACAGCAAGACTTCCCCAACAAATGTCTATGTTGCTTACCCAGGCAAGAATGTTCAGATAGAAGTCTTCCATCCTGTTGCCGCGACTGCACTTGATATCGCGAGCAAGAGTGGCGCACTCAAGCTGGTTAAGTAATGAATTCTGACCAGTATACCGGCGACTACTTGCATCATGAGATTTCTCAATCTCTTGCAAATTGGGCTGCACGTAACTCGGTTTCGAAAGATCCAATCATTCAAGGATTGCTGCAAGATCTAAACGATGAAGATAACTTAGCCATTTGGGCCACAATGGATCCATTTGAATATCTTCCACAACCAAGGCCACATCTGGGTAACCATTTCTTTTCATGGGCAAAAATCACTGCGAACCTTCGCAACGTTTCAGTTTTCGTCCCTGTAGCGCTGACATGGAAAGCTGTGAGCGAGGCAACTGTCGCCTTTGCTAAATTCGTTGAGCAAAATAATGCAACCACTGTTAACTTCCTAGCCTTTTGGCAAAATGGCTATGAGATTCTTGGAGATTTTTGGACAATCGGGCATATCGCCAGTCTAGATTTTCTCATTATTATCGGTGTAATTGTTTTAAGTCTTGTCTCCACTGCTTTGAATTCCAAAGGTTCGAAACTCAATCGAGAAGAATTAGAGCAGATAGAGAACGAGAGATTTGAAACCGCGCTTGCGCTAAAGATGTATCTCTACTCTATGCGTGAAATCGATAAATCTAACGTTAAAGAGGGTATTGCATCCTCGGTTGCCGCACTCCTGTCTGCAACATCCTCTCTTTCAAAGAGTGCAAAACAGATCAGTAATGTAATTCGTGACTTAGAAGAAGGGGTTCCAACCATCAATGAGTTTGGAACCAAGATAGCCAAAGAGTCCGAAAAGCTAGTAAAACAAGTGGGGCAATTGTCCGGGGCGTTATCAGAAATCAACTCTTCAATAACAGGAGATCTGCGCGAAGCGGTAACCAATGCAACTATGGGTCTGGATTTGGCCAATGAGGGACTTGCGCAGTCAACAAAATCTATACGCAGTAATTCAATTGCCGCCGAAAACGAAATTAAATCACTTCAGGGCTTGATCAAGAAAGCCTCCCGGAGCCGGTAGAGAATGAGATCAACATATGTAGATCCAGTCGAGGAAGACTTAACTGGGCAAGCGGGCTGGATGTATACGGACCTGTTACTTGCGCTTATGGTTATTTTCTTGGCCACAATTTCATTTGTACCTAAGTTCATGGGCTCTGGATCTGCAGCGCCATCTGATCCAAACTACTCATATTCGAAGGTCATTGATCAAAGCATGAATGTAATTTATGAGAGTTTCAATGTTGCACTGATCCAATCAGATGTGGCAAATTTTAAGATTAAATATAATTTGCCTAATGAGGCACATATTGTCTTTGCACAATACGTGGGTGGATATAGCTCAGACCATGAAAATTCGGCGATAGCAATTGCCAGAGCGCTAACTTTTAGCCAGAAACTCGATAAAGCCGATCACCCACTGTTAGAGACAGCTGCCACCACATTGAGCTCTAGCAACGTACTAACCGCAAACCAAGTAATTGTTCGATTTACTTTTGCTACAACTGAAAAACTAAACAACTGATGCAACCTACGAATGGAGCAGGGCTATGAAAAAGATCCAAGTAATAGCAATTACGGGGGCAATTGCTCTTGTGAGTGGCCTGCTCTCGTTTGCAGGAGCAAGCGCCGATGAGAAGAAATCTTCGAACGAGAAGAATTCTCAATCGAGTAACTCAGATGATGAGTTTAAGGGTTCTGGAACCCGTTCTCATGGACACCCAGTCGCCAACTTGATAGATACTCCCAATGCAGGTTCTAAACAAAATTCTGATGCCTGGGTGAGCGATGACGATCAAAACTCTGAAATCAACTGGCAAAAGTGGAATAAAGCCAATGAAACTAGCGATAAAAAGAGCATGGGAAATGCCAAAACTATTGGCTCAAACGCGTCTTCACCCATTACATTCCACAGCGGGGGAGTAATAGGCGTCTATTCGGGGCCTGTCCAAATTATTCCAGTGTGGGTTGGTGCATGGTCTGATGCCAAACGCAAAGCTAAGTGGAACTCAGTCTTGGGCAATCTAATTTCATCCCTTGGTGGAGTTGGCGATATTGCCACCCCTAATCATCTATTCACAACAAATGCTCTGTACTTCACAACTAGAGGCGCAGTAACAACTAAGTTGACTTGGACTGCAGTGGATACACAAGCTTCGATTCCAGCAAATTTAAGGGCAGCTTCAGGTGGTGTTGTCCCGGTAACCGATGCCGATGTAGCAACTTATATCAACCGTGCATTGACTTCTAAAGTTGTAGCAGCCCCAATATCTGGAACACGACCTATCTATGTATATATTGGCGGCGCGGATACGCGATTGTCATCTGGTTTTGGTACTTACTACTGCGGGTGGCATACCTATGGAACCCTAGGTACAAAGAATATTCCGTATATTGCCGTTCAAGATTTCACAGCTACATATGCAAAGTCATGTGCTGCACAGACTGTAAGTCCAAACGGGGATTATCAGTTAGATGCCGTAGCAAGTATTTTGGTTCACGAAATTGACGAGGCAATTACTAGTCCAGATTTAAGAACCTGGTATGACAGTCGTGGGGCTGAAAATGCCGATAAGTGTGCTTGGACTTTTGGAATAACATCACTTGTTGGTATGGCTAAATACAACTTCACCACAACTAACTATAAGTACCTGATCCAACGTAACTGGCTAGCTGACAATAAGGTCGCAGACCCAATTGCCGGAACTGCATGTGTTGTCACCAGTCCTAAATAGACATGCGTAAACCTTGGGTGGTATCGCTGGCATTAACCTTGGCGGTTATGTCGGCAGTGCCTCATGCCCAGGCGGCGATAAAGGCGGCAAATATTGCTCGTGCCGGTGATGACTGCAGCAAAGTGGGTAAAACTGCCGTTGGCAGAGGTATCGATGGCATGGACCTTGAATGTCTAAAAGTAACTACGGGAACATTCACTGGAAAATTGGTGTGGTGGTATCAAAATCTCAAACCTCTTGGGCGCTATGAAGTAGTAACTCCAACAGATACCCGCACATCAGATTCGAAAGAGGTTGCTGCCAGTAGAACTGGCGATCGGATAGGTGCTGTCTTTGGATCGGCCATGAAGAACGAGGGCTTGTTAAGCGAGTGTGTCCTCAAAAGCATTATAGGTAACTCAGGGATCTTGGCTCTTTCTACTTTTCAGAATTACAAGAAAAGAGTCGACAGTTCATTTATTGGAAATCTTGGCTTGCTCAATGCAATCGCTCTTACTAAATCGCCAACTTCACTTACTAACTCAATCCCACTGGCACGACTAGTGCAAGAGTATGAAGCGATAGCTGTGGCAGTAACTTCTAAGTACACAAATATTGCTCAACTTATGGAAGACATGAAAGTAATTCCCAAGAATATGACTTTTGTCGGTGGTGCAGTTGGAGGCGTAGATCATGTGTTTCTCTCTAACCTAGCTACCTACGGTGGCGCAGATATTAAGAGTCTTCAGTATCAAAGTTATTCATCTAGCTATGCAATAAGTACTGCAGTCTTAACAAATAATTCTTACGTCGCACTTTCATCAAGTGCCGATTTCATGTCTGGTTTGGCATCGGGCAAACTTCGAATCCTAGGAATCGCATCGCCGGATAGGTTGCCATGGCTTAAGGGGAAGACTCTTACTTCCCAAGGTATTAAAATTGTCTTTGGAAATTGGTATGGAATCTTTATTCCATTTGATCTACCTGAAGCCGACAAAAAGAATATTGTTCATTTAGTCGACGTTCTACATTCATCTATAACGTGGCGAAATACCTTGTTGGCCAATCACTGGAGTGATGGCTACCTCAGTAACAGTGATTTTGCTGCTCTTATCGACTCCCAAAAGAGCGACATTAAGACATTTGCTGATTTACTCGGGATGTAGCCACCTTATTGATAGATTTCGCTCATGAAATCAGACTCTTTAAGAAGAAAACTAGCGATTGCCGCAATTTGCGCGCTTTCGATTACATCCCTAACCGCATGCGGAGGAAATGATCCAGTGGCAGATACAGCAGCAGGTCTTCCTGCAGTAACAGGTAATGCAGGCGAGGCGCCAACAATCACCGCCCCAACTGGAACACCTCCAACTACATTGCAAACCCAAGATATTATTGTTGGCAGCGGAACAGAAGTTGTCGCAACATCAACACTGACAGTTCATTACACACTGATGTCTTGGTCAACTGGCGCAGTTGTTGAGTCATCATGGACCGGTGGCCAGCCAGCAACTTTCCCTCTGGCAAATGTGATTGCCGGATGGCAACAGGGCTTACCTGGTGCAAAGGTCGGCGGACGTCGCTTGTTGGTGATTCCAGCTGATCTTGGTTATGGAGCAAGTGGTTCTGGACCAATCGGACCAAATGAAACATTAATCTTCGTAGTCGACATCATCGGAGTTTCATAAATGAAAATACGTACATTCTTAGCCGAACTAGTCGGCACTTCAATTTTAGCAATGGCAATAGTTGGCTCTGGCGTTATGGCCACCAACTTGACTCAAGATATTGGACTTCAACTTTTCATCGTTGCATTTGCAACTTTCTTGATTCTTGCAGTCCTAATCCAAATGCTTGGGCCAATTAGTGGGGCGCACTTTAACCCTGCGGTGACGCTGGTGACTTTAATAAATAAAGGCATTTCAGCTTCTACTGCAGCTACATATGTAGTCACTCAAATCGTTGGCGCATTCATTGGTGTCATACTTGCCAATCTGATGTTTGATCTTCCGGCAATCGGAGCTTCAACACATGCCAAGACCAGTTCAAACCTCCTGTTGAGTGAAGTCATTGCAACAGCAGGTTTGATTCTTGTAATTCTGATGGTTAGTAAGCAAAACGAGGGTCGTTATGTCCCATTGGCTGTAGCCGGATGGATCGGGTCGGCCTATTTCTTCACCTCCTCGACAACTTTTGCTAACCCTGCCGTAACCTTTGCGCGGGCCTTTAGCGATACATTTACCGGTATTGAGTTGTCATCAGTACCAGGCTTTGTTATCGCCGAACTTATCGGTGCGTTAATAGGACTTGGCATAGCCAAGGGATTGAGCAGTGAGCGCTAAACCTTCAGTTCTATTTGTTTGTGTACATAATGCCGGTCGTTCTCAAATGGCGGCCGGCTTTATGACGCATCTGTCCGGTGGTGCTGTAGATGTTCTATCTGCCGGATCTGCACCGAAAGATTCAATTAACCCCATTGCAATAGAAGCAATGGCCGAGGTTGGTATCGATATCGCCAATAACGTTCCAAAGGTATTAACCCCTGAAGCAGTTCAAGCATCTGATGCTGTTGTCACAATGGGCTGCGGGGATGCTTGCCCGTTTTACCCAGGCAAGCGCTACGAGGATTGGGTCTTGGAAGATCCAGCTGG
>JBMOET010000063.1:0-6255 GCA_049314595.1 Candidatus Planktophila sp.
TTGGCTTACCAATAGATGCGGCGCGACGGGCTTTTCCGGGCGCGGGAGTACGTGGCTGTAGAGACATAGAAATGCATACCAATCGAGACGACAAGCGCGTCTCGGGTTTGACTGGCGCTTAATGGCCGTCAGGGTCGTGATAAGACTCGCAAGTAGCGCTGCATGTGCGGCGCTTAGGGGGAAGTTCTTTGATGCGGTTGCATCAACGTGGGCAATTCTACCCTGAATTATTGCGACTCTTTACCAGGGGAATCATCGTCCAATTTTTCAAGATCTGGGCGTGGAATACGTGGAATATCTCCTTTAGATAAGCGGCGCCAAAGATAAAAAGATACAGCTGCAAAAAAGGGCCACTCAAATGTATATACCCATGCGCGCCAATTGCCACTTTGTGCCCGGCCGAATTCAAACCATCCCGCCCATAAGCAGAATGGAACTACAACAAACAACGAGATATTTAGTATGCGTTTTTGCTTATTAGTTACAGGCGGAGTTTCCGAGTTATTCGTGACCCAATCGGGTGCTTCAAACTCTTCACGACTAGCCATTTTCTGCAGCAATCTGGGCATCGATCTCACGAGATTTCTTTTCCTCAGATTTAATCCAATGGAAAACTGCAAATGACATCCAGACAGTATCGATAATCATCGCACCAGCCCACATGAATGAACCACCTTGGCGTTGATCATTGAGCGAATACATATTGTCGTATAAGGAGCCAGGGGCGGTATAAATAAAGAAGCCAGTCAATGTTTCTGGCACCATCATTAAGAAGAGCGAAATTACTGCCATGGCTGGAGAAATGCGACGGTTATCTAAGTTTCGGTCTAACAAATTGAAGTAAAAGAAGTATGGAAGCAATAAGTACAGCGGAACTTCTAGAAAAGTATGCGCCCAAGGATTGTCCATAATGAACTTATGAGGCACCGGTAAGTGCACACCAATCATTAAAGCTGCATAAATAAACCAACTAAATATCGGATGTGTTGCTGCTGTAAAAAACTTATTTGTCGGGTGAAATGTGTTGGGGGTACCCAGAACTAATAATGGGCCCGTGATCATCATCAAGGTGATGTGTTGAACCATGTGTAATGAAAAATAATCCATTGCACGAGCACCAATTGGCGTGATGATTACTAGTAGAGCGCTAACGATTCCAGCGATGAAGAAAATTCGCTGACGATTCGTCACTGACGCACTCGGTAGACGCCAATATAAATATGTAAGTAGTAAAAGAGGTAAGAGAATTTCTGGGGCTAATTGCCACGATCCCCAGATTCCAACGCCATGATGATGCATTTCCATAGGTGTTGAAGGCTAGCCCTCGCATACTGCTGAGTACTAGGGAAAATCGCCCGTAAATAGACTTCACATTTGCGGAATAGGGGTCTACCCTCCTGTGAATGGGCTCACACTTTCGTGTGAGTTTTCTGCATGTATAACAAATTTCCCATTCGGGAGGGGCATGAATGAATAAGCGGATATTAGGTGCACTAGCGACAGTGGTTCTCGGAGCAGGCGTCATCGCCGGCATAGGAACATATGTCGCCTCTGCGAAGAATGATTCCGGAGTAATTAATGCATCGGCGGCTGGCACATATACCGCGCCAGATGGCACGTCATACCCGCATTACACCTTGACCATGAATACATATCCAAATAGTACTTTTGGGGGTCACCACGGCACCGGTGGTGGAGCACATCCCGATTGGGTTAGCTATGGAGCGTCTGGTCCATTTGGTGAGCCACTGACAGAGTCAAAGACTGGATCAAACTTTTCTGTTCCAGCCCACTCCGCAGTGACAATTACTATTTGGCAGTATGACTCTGGCGAGACTTTAAACAATGACTTTTTTGCAAAGGTTCGTGGAACCGTTGATGGAACTGCAACTCTTGTATCGCGCTATGACACAAAGACACACACAAATGTCACTGAAGCTAAAACGATTACACAGATTCCTCACGATGAAGTTGGACACACATTCACAATCCATGGAATGTCAGATGACCAAGATCAACTCTTCGTAAATGTCCCCCTCCTTTTAGCAGATGATGCAGAAGTCACCGCAGCTGAAGAAGAAGGCGGTTTTACTCAGTTCCCAACAATGACAACTTTTACATTTATCACCGGTGACGAGGGTGAATATATTTGGAACTGCGAATTCCCGTGTGGAGATGGCACGGTTGCTCGATTTGGAAATGCGATGTCGGCGATGAGTTACATGTCCGGCCACTTTACGGTGAAGGGATAAAGCCATGAATGATTTAATGACTCCTCAAACTCCACAGTGGTGGAAAAAATCCGATGTTAAGAAGACCTTTATTATTTGGGTTATTTTGACGCCAATTATTGGCTACTTTGGTACATACTTTCATACCCATTACATTGGTGATCCAGCTTCTGAAACGATGGCAGGAGTTATCGATTTAATTCGCACATTCACATGGGCGGCCTCACCGGTTGCTGGCTTGGTCGCTGCAATGTGTGTTACCGTATTAACGGCCAAACGTCATTATGGTGATAATCCTCCACCTGAAGCCGATCATCAGATCAGCAACTCCCCTCGAACTAATGCCGTGTGGATAGTTGTTTCAGCCCTACTGTGCCTCTTTGCACTAATCGGCGGAATGATTGTTCTGCAAAAAGACGCTGAAGCTGTGCTAGAAAGCACTGCAATTCAGATGAATGTAACTGGCCAGCAATGGGCTTGGAACTTTGACTATCCAAACGGTGCTCGCAGCGAAGTTCTCTATCTGCCAGTTAATAAGCCAGTGGTATTCCACGTAACTAGCGTTGATGTTAAGCACTCATTCTGGATTGTTCAGATGGGAATTAAAGTGGACGCAAATCCAGGTTACACAACTGAAACGGCGGTTACACCAAACAAGATCGGCGTTTTTGATCTTCGATGCGCGGAACTGTGTGGACTCCTTCATGCATATATGCAAAATAAAGTTCATGTTGTAAGCCAGGCAGATTATGACGCTTGGATAGCTAAGCAAGCCGAAGCGGAGGCAAGAGCATAATGACAACTCTGATGAATAAATCGGTTGCAGCACCTGGTAAATCAATAATCGAAAAACTCAATGTATTTACTGCCATCGCACTTGGTGCAGTTAGTGCAATTGTCGTTTGGAGACTTTCATTAGCCCTCTTGCCAGCTGATAGCGAGGTTCGACTATTCACACGCGAAGACAAGATCACTTTGCTTTCAATGTGTGCATGGTTTGTTGGCTTCATGACCGGAATCGGTGCATTGGTTGGCCCATTCCGATGGTTGATGGGTAAAGATCTATCGCACGAAGAGAATATGTTTTTAGCCGGAAAAGATATGGGCCCAAAGCGCTACTTCAGATATACAACAGATCACAAAGTTGTTGGAATCCAATACCTATTCGTTACGATTCTAATTCTTTTGCTTGGTGGAGTTTTAGCGATGCTCATACGCATGAACCTAGGCACACCAGAAGGTGGATGGATTCACCCTCAGGCTTATAACTCTATTGTTGGTACCCATGGAATCTTGATGATCGTGGCAACCATCATCATGGTTACAGGGCCTTTTGGAAACTTCATCATGCCAATCATGATCGGTGCCCGAGACATGGCGTTTCCACGCTTAAACGCGCTTAGTTTCTGGTTAATTATCGCGGCAGCTATTCCACTCATTTGGGGTCAATTTCTTGGCGGAATATCAACTGGCTGGTCTGCATATAACCCATTAGCTGGGCAGGCTCCGTTAGGTATGGATGGTTACATCATGTACATCTGCATCTTTGCGCTCTCAACAATGGTCGCTGGTGCAAATATCACTACGACAGTTGTACGGATGCGCGCAAAGGGCATGACATGGAACCGCACACCAATCTTTATTTATGGAACTGTTGCATCCGTGGCACTCGCACTGCCAGTTTTCCCAGTCTTCTTCTTATCCCAAGTGTTATCGGCCTTTGACCGAGCACTTGATACTTCTTTCTACAACACCGCAGGCGGTGGCAGTGGCTGGTTGTATGAGAATCTATTTTGGATTATGGGACACCCCGAGGTGTATGTAATTTTAATTCCCGCACTTGCTGCACTCATGGAGATGGCACCAGTATTTACACGCCGACCTCTATTTAGCTTCAACGTTGCAATCATGGGAATCGCTGGAATATCTGGCCTCTCAGTACTTGTATGGGCGCACCATATGTACGTTTCAGGATGGGCGCCACTTCTTAATGCACCGTTTATGTTAACGACAGAGTTAATTTCGATTCCAACAGGAATGTTGTTCTTGGTGTTAATTGGAACTCTGTGGCGTGGGCGCTTGTGGATGACCATGCCTACTATGTCAATCTTCGCACTGTTGTGGAACTTCATGATCGGCGGAATCACTGGAATCTATCTATCAGATGTTCCTGCGGATGCATTCCTTCATGGCTCGATGTATGTGACTGCACACTTCCACTACACCTTAATGGGAGCCGGATTGACAGGCGCCCTTGCAGCTCTTGTTTATTGGTTCCCAAAGATGACAGGTCGCATGTTTGATAAGAAGTTAAGTTGGATTAGCTTCTGGCTAGTTCAAATCGGCTTCAACGTGACCTTTGCTGGCATGTTTACAGTTGGACTTGCAGGTCAGCCTCGACGTGTTGAGGCTTATGCATCGGCGTTCAATACCGGAAACATGGTCACAACAATGGGTGCTTATGTCATTATGACCGGAATGTTAGTTCTACTGTATGGCGTGATCTCATCGGCCCGCAGTGGAGTCAAAGCGCCAATGAATCCATGGCAGGCTAAGACTTTGGAGTGGACAGTTGCAAATCCAATTCCACTTGAAAACTTTGATGTTCTACCAACAGTCACATCGGATGCATATGGTTATGGAAAGGCGAAGTCATGAGCGTTGAAACACATGCACACCACGAACATCCAGACGTAGTTGGAAGTCGTAATCGACTTGGAGTCATACTCATCCTCGTTGCAGATATCACATTTACACTCAGCATGGTCTTCGTATTTTTCTATCTTCGAGGACAAAATGTAAATAATATGTGGTTGCCTGCAGCTACTGAAGAGCATGCTGCAATTGAACCTGTTTCAGCTGGGCCAGCTTGGATTGTTACGGCAGTGGCTGCATTTGGGCTTCTCTCACATCTCTATGCTCTACAAGGTGTGCGTGCAAAGAATCAGACTCAGTTAAAACTCGGCTCACTTGTTGCTGTAGTAGCTTCACTTATTGCACTTGTCTTGCAGTTCAATACAATTGCTAATGCACCATTTACATTCTCAGATGGCGCATATGTTTCATGCTTCTTCCTATTTACAATCATGAACTTCGTGCACTTGGTACTTACTGTCTTTATCTCTGTAGGCAACTGGAATCGCTCACGCCTTGGCCTATACGTCAAAGATCATTGGCATGTTGACATAGTCCGCGTATGGTGGATTTGGATGGTTGTGTCATCATTGCTGGGTGCCTTCACCCTCAGTAACCCATAAAAACAGCTCTAACTGGATCAGCCTCTACATCGCCTTAGGCGTTGTCTGGGGCTGTTCCTTTATCTTCATAAAGTTAGGATTAGAGTTTTTAACCCCAGTGGGTGTGGCTTTTGGGCGAGTATCACTTGGCGCGCTGACCCTAGTCTTTTGGGCGCGTTTTAAAGGAATCGATCTCCCTAAAGATAAGAAACTCTGGCTTCACCTGTGGGTAGTTTCACTGCTGCTCAATGTAATTCCTGGAGTTCTCTTTGCATTTGCCGAAACTAAAGTGACCTCTATTTTGGCGGGAATCATAAATGCAGTTACCCCCTTGATGACTTTGCTGGCGATCATGGTTGCCTTTCGCGAAGAGAAACCTAAGAACTATCAAGTAGTGGGATTACTAATTGGTTTTCTTGGCGTGCTAACAGTCCTGGGTGCATGGAAAGGCTTAGGTACAAATCCTGTTATTGCCGTGTTAGCGCTTCTACTGGCTGTCACATGTTACGGAGTTTCTTTCCCATATTCGCGTAAATTTGTTTTACCAAGAAAACTACAACCAGAGGCGCTTGCTGCAGTGCAAGTTTCAGCTGGGGCGCTCACACTCCTACCCTTCTATTTAGTAGATGGCATCGCAAAAGATGAGTACCGGCCGGGGCCTGTGTTTGCGATGATTGCACTAGGTGTATTTGGTAGTGGCTTCGCATATATCTGGAACTTCAAAATCATGGAGGCCGCAGGAAGTGCAATCGCCAGCACAGTTACTTATGTAACGCCCGTTGTTGCAG
>JBMOET010000064.1:0-6243 GCA_049314595.1 Candidatus Planktophila sp.
CCGTTTCAGGTTCAGGTGCTGAAGTGCTGGGAAATCCACTGAAGGCAGTTGAATGGTTAAATCACGAATTATGGGTCAAAGGTGAAGGGCTTAAGGCCGGAGACTTAATCTCCTCCGGAACTTTTACCGGACCAATAATCGCATCTGTTGGCGAGGTCGTTGCCAAATTCGGTGGTGGAGTTGGGGAAGTTGGCTTAACCTTCATAAACTAATTAAGTGAAATTAGATCAACTTCCAAATACCGTGCGTGGCATTCTCGCTCGCAAATTTGATACGTGTGCCCTTAGCGCTCTGACCATGAAGAGTCTTTGCAACTTTGTAGCCTAATTGCGAAAGATCAATGTCAACTGAGCAAGCAGTCGTTGCAATAAGAACTAAAACTGTGCTCTTCTTGGATTCGCGCAAATAGGCAACGTAACCATCTTCGGCTACAACCCAACGCAGTCCACCATTAATAAATGCATCTTGACTACGTCGCAAAGCAGTTAACTTCTTAATCTCGCTAAGAAAATCTAGATCCCAATCGCTTCTGTCATCCCACGTCATAGTTTTACGGGTGTCATCACCATTATTTCCCTCTAAGCCAATCTCATCGCCCATGAAAATCGACGGCACGCCAGGATAGCTCAGCAGCATTGCCATTGCAGATAAGTGACGAGCACGATCTTTACCAACGATGGTTCTAAAGCGTGGAGTGTCATGCGAATCTAACAGAACCATTGATGCGGTGAGTGCCCGCCAAGGAATTGAGCCATTAAAATTCTTGATCGTATTCACTAAAGCTTTGCCAGTGATTTTGGGTGAGTCAATCGGCAGACCTTGAAAACCTCCGCTGAGTTTGGCATTTTTATTCATCCATGAAGCTAAAGGTCGCATAAAGCCTTGATAGTTCATGGTTCCATGCCAGCCGCGGCCAGTTAGATCTTCGGCAACAAAATCACCGTTTTCAGCCACTAACCAAGCATCGGGTGCAGCCTCATCCATCACTTTTCGAATGCCATGCATGACTTTGTCATGGATATCAATATCACCCAACTTGCCGGTCATATTGCCTACATCGATACGCCAGCCAGACATTCCAAATTTAGGTGAGAGCCACTTCTGAACTATTGAATTCTTGGCCTCATACATCTCTTTACGTAGTGCTTTGGAGGCAAAATTCAACTTAGGAAGTGACTCCAGCCCCCACCAGCCGACATAGCCCCACTTAAAACTCTTATCCCAGTAAAAATATTCATGCTCTTTACTCTTCTTATCTTTCTTAGCTTTCTTTAACCAGTGATGGCCCATGCCACAGTGGTTTGATGTTAGATCTCCTACTAAACGAATACCAGCTTTGTCACTAGCTTTGCGCAAACTAAACCAGGCTTCATTTCCACCCAGCAGCGGATCCACTGTCGTAAAATCCGTAGCGTCATATCGATGATTAGAACGCGAAGGAAAGAATGGAGTGAAATAAATTCCATTTATTCCTAACTCCTTGATGTAGTCCAGATGCCCTTCTACCCCTTTAAGATCTCCGCCGGCAACTTCTTGGCCATTCCATTTCTTCTTACTCTTGTTAAATGAACTCCACTCTTGATGGTGGGCCCAATCGGGCAGTTTCTTCATTGAGGTTGTAGCAAAGCGATCGGGAAAGATCTGATAAAAAACTGAGCTCTTCAGCCATGTCGGGGTTGGCTTTTGCGCGATAATTTGAAAATCGCTATTGGAATGAACATCGTTGTGATGCAAGCCAGCGGCATTTAACCAATCGAACTTGTCCTTGCCCGCAAAGAGAAAACGGTAGCGGGTATGGGGGTTTATGATCGCGATACTCACCTGCCACCATGACTCATGTTTTGTTTTCTTGCCTAACTTCAAATGAGCAGTACGTGGCTCCCCATCGTGATAAAAACGTATGACAGCCTGATCAAATGTGTAGGAGTTCGGAATACGAACTTTGAAGGTAACTTTGTCCCCTAGTTTCGGCGCGCTATTAGAAACATATAACTGACTGCCGTCGTGGTGAGGTTCAAGTAAGAGCTTCGTCATTGCCCTAAAATATCATTATTTCTAGCTGGTACTTACTCAGAATCTTGAGCACAACTATGTGTCAAGTGCGCCTTCAAATTGGCTGGCATAGAGATCGTAGTAAAAGCCTTTTGTAGCCATCAAATCATCATGCCGACCCTGCTCGATTATCTTGCCCTTATCCATTACCAAAATTGTGTCTGCATCTTTGATTGTAGAAAGTCGGTGAGCGATTACAAAACTGGTTCGGCCTTGGCGAAGTTTTGCCATGGCATGTTGAACCATTACCTCGGTGCGCGTATCTACCGAAGATGTTGCCTCATCTAAAATCAAGATTGCAGGGTCGGCCATAAATGCACGCGCAATAGTAATCAGCTGACGCTCTCCATTTGAGACAGTTGAGTTGTCATCTGAGACTCGGGATTCATATCCATCGGCTAGTGAGCGCATAAAGTGATCAATATTGGCAGCCTTTGCCGCTTCCACAACTTTGTCGTGCGTTGGATCTTGGCTTCCAAATGCGATGTTCTCGCGCATGGTTCCATCAAATAACCACGTATCCTGTAGAACCATTCCAAATTGGCGCCGCAGATCATCGCGGGTAAGGGAACGAATATCGTTTCCATCTAAAGTAATTCGTCCAGAGTTAACTTCATAAAACCGCATGATTAAGTTGACCAAAGTTGTTTTACCCGCACCCGTGGGACCAACTATGGCAATAGTCTGGCCTGGCTTAACAATTAAATTGAGGTTTTCAATCAAAGGTTGCTCTGTGTTGTAGCTAAAACTGACATCTTCAAAGCGAACTTCACCGATAGCTCGATCAACGGCAACTGCATCAACCGTTTCTGGCTCTTGCTCATCAGCATCGAGGAATTCGAAGAGTCGCTCGGCTGAGGCGACGCCGGATTGCACGCTATTCATTAATCCGGCAATCTGAGCCAGCGGCATAGCAAATTGACGGGAGTATTGAATAAAAGCTTGAACATCGCCTAATGTCATCGATCCCGTGGCTACTCGATATCCGCCAAGGACTGCGATGCCAACATAGATTAAGTTAGAGACCAATTGAGTAGTCGGTTGAATAATGCTTGACATAAATTGGGCCTTAAAACTTGAATCGCGAAGTTTGGTATTTAATGTCGTGAACTCCTCAATTGCACTTTCACGACGTCCAAAAACCTTCACAAGTGAGTGCCCGGTGTGCATCTCTTCCACATGTCCATTGAGTTTGCCAGTCCAGTCCCACTGGGCTACAAATTCACGCTGTGATCGTTTAGCAATACGCACCGAAAAGAAGATGCTAACCGGGATAGCAATGAGTGAGATCAGAGCAAGCTCCCAACTGATCCACACCATCATTATTAGCACCGAAATAATTGTCAGAAGGGAGTTAAGTATCTGAGATAGTCCTTGCTGCAGAGAGTTTGAAATATTATCGATGTCATTAGTAACTCGGCTTAGCAAATCTCCGCGCGATTGTTTATCAAAATAGCTAAGTGGCAGACGACCGATCTTCTCTTCGGCCAAGCGGCGCAATCTAAAGACAGATCGCTGGGTAACTCCAGCCATTAGGTAGGCCTGGATCCACATCAGAAATGATGCGATTAAATAGATACCGATAGCCAGAAAAAGGACATTGGCAACGGCTGCAAAATCTATTCCCACACCTGGGACCACTGAGCTCTTATCCAACATATCGGCTAGTCGGTCTTGCCCTTTGGCCCGCAAACCTGCGACCGCTTGAGTTTTTGTAACTCCAGCTGGCAATTGATGTCCAAGGAAACCGTAAAAAATATAGTTAGTAGCTCGACCAAGAATCTTTGGTCCAAAGGATCCAATGACTACGCTGACCGTAATTAACGAGAGTACGAGTGAAAGAACCTTTCTTTCGGGTCCAAGTTCACTTAATAAACGTTTGAGGGAGGCTTTGAAATCCTTTGTCTTAGCTGGCGGAGCGCCAAACATTCCAGCCATTGGGCCTCCACGGGGACCAGTAGCACCGGGGCGATGTGTACTCATGCCGCCTCCTCTGGACTTAACTGAGAAAGCACAATCTCTTTATAGGTCTCACAAGTATTCATAAGCTCATGGTGTTTACCGATTCCAACGACTGCGCCTTGATCTAAAACGATGATCTGATCGGCGTTCAAGATTGTGCTGACACGTTGGGCCACAACTATTAGTGTCGAATCTTTCGCCGTTATCTCTAGCGCTTTACGAAGGTTTGCATCAGTTGTAAAATCAAGTGCTGAAAAACTATCATCGAGAATATAAATCGTAGGTTTCTTAGCGATAGCTCGCGCAATTGCTAAGCGTTGGCGTTGGCCACCCGAGAAGTTAGTACCGCCTTGTGCAACTGTTGCAAGCAACTTATCTGGAAGTTCTTCTACAAAATCCCTAGCTTGGGCAGTCTCTAAGGCTGTCCATAAATCCTCTTCCGTTGCATTGTCATCACCGTATCGAAGATTTGTTGCGATGGTTCCGCCAAAGAGAAATGCGCGCTGTGGCACTAAGCCAATATTTGACCATACTGACTCAAGGGCCTGGTCGCGCACGTCAATTCCATCTATGAAAACCTGCCCATCAGTCGGATCAATAAAACGTGGAATCAAATTAATAAGCGTCGATTTACCGCTACCCGTGCTGCCAACAATTGCCGTGAACTGCCCAGGCTCTGCGGTGAACGTGATGCCAGCAAGTACCGGATGCTCAGCACCTGGATATCTAAACTCGACATTGTTGAACTCAACCCTGCCGGTATGTACTGCAGGGTTTTGTGGTGTTGAGGTTTCAACTACGGAAGAAGGCGTCAGCAGAACTTCTTCAATACGCTCGGCACTTGCTGCAGCCCGTGGAATCATCAGCGACATCATTACCGCCATCATGACGCTGGAGAGAATCTGCATGATGTAGGCAAGAAATGCAGTTAAGTCACCAATCTGCATATTGCCCGTATCGACAAGCTTTCCGCCAAACCAAATAACTGCGACGCTGCTTAGGTTCAAAATGAGCATCAATACCGGAAACATCACAGCAAAGGTGCGAGTCACGCTTAATGTGGTCTTCATTAAATCTTCACTAGCTTGGGCAAATCGCTTCTCTTCAAATCCTGTCTTCACAAATGCTCGAATCACGCGAATTCCACTTATTTGCTCGCGTAAGACTAAATTGATGCGGTCAATCTTTTCTTGCATTACACGAAATAGCGGAACGATTCTGCGCAGAAGTACCCAAATCAGTGAAGACATAATTGGCAAGACCACAATAAGCAGCAATGAAAGCTTGGCATTAGTTCTAATGGCCATAATCGATGCACCAACACCAGTTATTGGTGCGCTGAGCATCATTGTTAAACCCATAAACAGGACCATCTGAACCTGTTGTACGTCATTGGTATTTCTAGTAATCAAGGATGGAGCACCGAATTTATTGAGCTCTCGAGTGGAAAAACGCTCAACGGATGCAAAGACTGCTCCGCGTACATCCGCGCCAAAGGCCATAGATACTTTGGCACTTAAAAATGCCAAAAGAATCGAGGCGCCCATCACTAAGGCTGACGAGGCGAGCATGACAAATCCGATTTTCCAGATGTAGGAGATATCCCCTTTGGCAACACCGTTATTAATCAAATCAGCGTTCAGGCTAGGCAGGTAAAGGTTGGCAATAGATTGGACTAAGAGCAAGATTGAAATAGAGATGACAATTCCCTTGTATGGCGCAAGGAAATCTTTAAGTATCTTTGTTAGCAATTATTGTCCAATCTCTAAGCCCAGCCTATGAGATTGATATGTACTGGTCAATAAATCAGCGCTCACGCACTGTCTCTGACCATATGCATATAGAAACGACCTGGTTGTCGCTCACTTGCCTTTTTATCTCCAGCTTCAACAAAGCCCAGCGCCTTATACGCAGCGATTGCAGCGTAGTTATCTGTCCAAACGCCTAAACCTTGACGCTGCCAACCTTTGGAAATGCAATGCATGTCTACATGAGCAAACAAGGCTCTGAACGCACCTTGTCCGCGAAATAGTGGATCACTCCAGCAGCCGCCAATCCAACACGTTGCACCATGATCACCATGTAAAACTTCAACCGACATGATGGCTATATCTTGAGAGTCTAAAGATGCAACTAAATAATCTAATGTAATGAATTTAGAACGCCAGTCGGCCTCTGAGAAAGACTTCTCAGCCTCTAGCGTTCCGCCAAATGCATCAGGGCTATCAA
>JBMOET010000065.1:0-6193 GCA_049314595.1 Candidatus Planktophila sp.
TACAGTTATTCGAACGCGGACTTGCCTATCGCAAAGATTCAGCCGTTAACTGGTGCCCAAGCTGCCAAACAGTTTTAGCTAACGAACAAGTAGTTGCCGGTCTATGTGAGCGTTGCGACACGGCAGTAACAAAGAAGAAATTGAATCAGTGGTATTTCAAAATTACAGATTATGCAGACCGCTTACTCGATGACATGGCCCAGCTTGAAGGCAAGTGGCCAGAAAAAGTTCTGATGATGCAGCGCAACTGGATAGGTCGTTCCACTGGCGCCAATGTCTCTTTTGTTATTGAAGATCGCACTGAACCAGTCACGGTCTATACAACTCGTCCCGATACTCTATTTGGCGCAACATTTATGGTTCTTGCCGTCGATAGTGATTTAGCCGCCGAACTTGTAGTTGGCTCAGGTGTCGAAGCCGAGTTTGCCGCTTACTTAGAAAAGATCAAGGCCGATAGCGATATTGATCGACTAGCAACAGATCGACCAAAGAGCGGTGTCTTCTTAAATCGTTATGCGATTAATCCAGTCAATGGTTCAAAGCTACCTATTTGGGCCAGTGATTATGTTTTGGCCGACTACGGTACGGGCGCAATTATGGCCGTACCAGCTCACGATCAGCGAGATCTAGATTTTGCACGAGCAATGAACCTACCCGTGACCGTCGTTGTAGATACTGGCGATGAGGATCCAAACTCATCAGGGATTGCAACCAGCGGAGATGGCGTATTAGTTAACTCTGGCGCCCTCAATGGCATGAACAAGGCCGATGCGATTGCAACTATTAATGCACAACTTGAAAAAGATGGCCTCGGAAAATCTGCACGTAACTATCGCCTGCGCGATTGGCTTGTTTCGCGCCAGCGTTACTGGGGCACTCCCATTCCAATCATTCACTGCCCATCGTGTGGCGAAGTTCCAGTTCCAGCCGATCAACTTCCACTACTGCTTCCCAACGCTGAAGGATTAGATTTAAAGCCTAAGGGAACGTCACCACTAGGTGCTGCAACTGATTGGGTAAATGTTAAATGCCCTAAGTGCGGCACCGATGCCAAGCGCGATACCGACACCATGGATACTTTCGTGGATTCATCCTGGTATTACCTTCGTTATCCATCATCGACTAACCATGATGAGGCTTTTGCAAAGAAAGATATGCAAACGTGGTTACCCGTAGATCAATATGTCGGTGGAGTTACACATGCAATCTTGCACTTGCTGTACAGCCGCTTCTTAACAAAAGTTTTAAATGATTTGGACATGTTGGATTTCAATGAGCCATTCTCGCGCCTGCTCAATCAGGGCATGGTTCTTATGGATGGTTCGGCGATGTCAAAGAGTCGCGGTAACTTGGTTCGCTTATCCGATGAGCTCGAACATCACGGTGTAGATGCGATTCGTTTATCAATGGTCTTTGCAGGACCTCCCGAAGATGATGTCGACTGGTCTGATGTCTCGCCTTCGGGATCTGTTAAGTTTTTATCGCGTGCATGGCGTTTATCAGGTGATGTAACAAGTGCACCTGGCGTGGATTTTGCTAGCGGGGAAATCTCGCTTCGAAAGGCAACGCATAAAGCATTACACGATGCCGATTTTGCCGTCTCCTCTCTAAGATTTAATGTTGCAATCGCACGCGTTATGGAGCTTGTAAATGCAACGCGCAAAGCCATCGATTCAGGCTGTGGGCCGGCAGATCCTGCAGTTCGCGAGGCCGTTGAAGCTATTGCGATTATGTTGTCGCTAGTTTCACCATTTACCGCAGAAGAAATGTGGGAGCGTTTAGGACACCAACCATCAGTTGCCCTTGCTGGCTGGCCTGTCGTTGATCCTGCGCTATTAGTTGCCGATGCCGTCACGGCAGTTGTTCAAATAAATGGCAAGATTAAAGATCGCATCGATGTAGCACCAATTATTTCCGATGCCGAACTTGAGGCTCAGGCTCTAGCTCTGCCCTCCATTATTGAGGCACTCAGTGGAGCAACTATTTCTAAGATCATCACACGCGCCCCAAAAATCGTTAATATCGTTATCAACAGCTAGATGCCAATAAGTAAGAGAAGGTAGTGCCCGCACGCTTGAATCGGGCGCATGAATCACTTAACGCAGGCAATAGAGACTGTTAGTAACTGGTGGTATGAACTCCACTATTCACATTTTCAAAAGCGCGCACTTCTTATTCTGGGCACACTGATAATCGTATTTTCTTCACTCATTGTTGTGCGTGGAAATAGCCATGAAGTCATTGCACCGCCAATAGTTCCAATACAGATTGCCGCACCCGAGATATTCATCGATGTGACTGGAGCGGTAAATAAGCCTGGCGTCTATACGATGCCGGCAAACTCGCGAGTCATTGATGCAATTAAGGCCGCAGGGGATTCGGCGCCCGGGGCCGATCTTTCTACTATCAATTTAGCCCGTGTTTTATCTGATGGTGAGCAAATCTATGTCGATGCAACGATTATTAATAGCGCTGGCGTGCGCGTATCAAAGACAACCCGCAGTGCATTTATCAACATTAACCGTGCAACTGCTGCCCAACTCGATTCACTCGATGGCATAGGCCCAGTGATTGCTAAGCGAATAGTTGAATTTCGAAGGGTTAATGGCCCTTTTGTCAGTATTGAAGACCTTCAAAAGGTGAGCGGAATAGGTGTAGCAAAATTCGCGCAGATAAAAAGCAAACTCCGCGTCTAACTGATTATCGGGCAGTTGCAATTGGCAGTGCAATTTGGCTTGGCGCCCTCTTGCAGAGTGCTATCAACCCTTGGCGCATCACAGGGTTGGCAGTTGTATTGGCTTTTCTATCGATCATAAGCCGCAAGTTTCGCTTTACAGTGATCATTTCTGCGCTTCTGCTTGGCTCAACAGTGATGTCATTGCGCGAGGCATCTTTGCAGAACTCTCAGTTAACCCAGTTATATGGACAGTCAGTTGTAGTCATGGCCCAAGTCGTTACAGATCCAAGTCTGACTATGACTGGTAACTACAGTTTTATTGCTAGAGCAATATATGTTCAAAGCGGTCAGGGCTCCTATGCAATGCGTGTCCCAATCCGAGTTATTACACCGCGCGCAAGCGTGCTGGACTTATTACCTGGGCAGAGTTTTAGCAGCACTGCGCGAATAGTCGATAGTAAGGAAGGTCGAGTCGGAGCACTTGTTTTAATCGATGATGATGTAAAAGTTATTACGCAGGCTTCAAGTTGGGCGAAATCTTTGGCAGCGATTCGATACGGATTGCGCAATTTATCGGGCGATGGTGATGCTGGAGCACTTATTCCTGGAATGGTTTTGGGTGATACTGCAAAACAAAGTGTCGAGTTTAAAAACGCTATGAAGCGATCAGGTTTGATGCATTTAGTCGCAGTCAGTGGAGCAAACTTTGCAATAGTCTCAAGCTTTGTTTTATGGTGCATGCAGTTCATCTTTAGGCGTATGAAACTCCGCTTAAGTGCAACGGCAATCGCCTTACTTTGTTTTATCGCACTTGTGCGACCATCGCCTTCAGTTTTGCGCGCAGCTGCCATGGCTGCAGTCCTATTGATTGCTCAAGGCACGAACCGTGGCCGTGATTCGCTACCAGCGTTAGGTTTTGCTATAGGTGCAGTCGTCGTGGGCGATCCCTGGCAGGCGCGCGATGCTGGCTTTGCATTGTCGGTAATGGCAACGGCGGGTTTACTGCTCTTTGCACCGGTGGTAGTTGAAAAACTATCGAGGTATATGCCAGAAAAACTCGCGCAGGCGTTAGCACCGCCTACGGCGGCAATAGTTTTCTGCTCACCGGTTCTGGTCTCACTTTCTGGTTACTTATCACCGATAAGTATCATCGCTAACTTATTAGCGGCCCCAGCCGTTGGTCCAATAACGATCCTGGGATTTATCGCTGCGCTGTTATCACCCATTGCACCGGCGCTGAGTTCGATAATCATTTGGTGTATCAGATTTCCCGCCGGATTTATTGCGGCTGTCGCCAGAGGGTCAGCTCAGTTTCCAGTATTTACTTTGCGTACAGGCAGTATTGGTTTTCTTATAGTCGCACTATTTACTTTGACTTTGTGGTTATTTAAGAAGTACATGAAGGCAATTTCAATCTGTACTTTAGTTTTGATTGTGGCTCTTACGTGGATGCAACGTTGGCCGGCAGGGGATTGGCAAGTCGCAAACTGCGATATTGGGCAAGGTGATTCAATGGTTCTGAATTTAGGCAATCATCGCGCTATTCTGATCGACACTGGCCCAGATCCAGCTTTAGAAGATCGCTGCTTAAAGGCTTTAGGAATAGATGAGATATCTCTTCTTATTCTTTCGCACTTTCATGCCGATCACGTTGGGGGTATTAGTGGCGCACTCAAAAATCGAACCGTATCAACTGTATGGATCAGCAGTAATGCTGAACCGATATTAGAGAGTGCGCATGTTTTTTCATTACTCAAGAGTGCACATATTTTTCTGCCCCAACGTGGATTCGTTGCCCAAGTTGGGGAGTACACAATGAGAGTTTTATGGCCAGCCAGCGGTACACATATATTTGCATCCATGCCAGGTGAGGGCTCTGCAATTAATAATTCAAGTATTGCTGTGCTGATTGCATCTAGTGAGCTAACGCTCTTTGCTGCAGGAGATCTTGAGCCACCAGCTCAGCACGAACTCATCGGGGATATAACACCTGTAGATATTTATAAGGTCTGCCATCATGGCTCTAGATATCAAGACAGTGAACTCATGCGCACTTTGCACCCACAAATCGCAGTTATCAGCGTGGGAGCTAAGAATATGTACGGCCACCCCGCAACCCAGACAATCGATGCGCTGGCTAGACTTGGAGCACACATTGTTCGAACCGACATCAGTGGCTCCATCAGTATTATTGCCAAGGAACACCGTTTAAAAATCCGAACAAGCAAGAGCCGATTTAATCTCTTTCGATTGGGGTAGCGACATGAACGCCTTCTACCTAATCCTTGGCTCTGAAGGTGCGCTCTCTGATCGGGCAATTAACAAGTTAACCGCGCAGTTGAAAGAGAAGAACTGCGAAATTACAAATCTCTTTGCCGGAGAAACGATTGTTGGTGACATTGCCGATGCACTGGCACCATCTTTATTTTCAGAGAATCGGGCTTTAATTCTGCGAGACTTGCAGGACCTGCCTGAAGATAATCGCGAAGAAATTATTCGTTACTTAGCTGCACCTGATGAAAGCATGACGGTTATTTTTCTTCACAAAGGTGGCGTTAAAGGCAAAGCTTTATTAGATGCCATCAAGAAAGTTAAGCCAGAAATTATTAGCTGTGAGCCTTTAAAGAAAGAGACGGAAAAAGAAGATTTCGTTAAGTCATTATTTCTAGATACTGGTCGCAAAGCATCACCCGGTGCTATTAGTGCACTCGTTGCAGCGCTCGGCAGCGATATGCGCGAACTGCAGAGTGCTATTTCCCAGATTTGCGCCGATGCTCCAGCCGGAGTTATCGATGAAGTTATGGTCGATAAGTTTCATCAAGGGCGAATTGAAACAACTGGTTTTGATGTTGCCGATGCTGTTATCGAAGGCAATGTCTCTGGTGCATTGATTGCGCTTCGAAGTGCACTTGAAACCGGAACGGATCCCGTCATGATTACTAGCGCTATCGCATCGGCACTGCGTTCATTGGCCAAAGTTTCAGGTGTTAATCGAGGCACTAAGTCCTTTGAGTTAGCTGGCCAATTGGGTATGGCGCCATGGCAGATAGATAAGGCCAGGCGTCAGTTACATCGTTGGTCGCCAGGGGCGATCGCCGATGCGGTTGGGGTCATTGCCACCGCCGATGCCCAGGTTAAGGGAGCTGCAAGTGACCCTATCTACGCCCTTGAAAAGGCAGTGGTCCGTATCGCTACTTCACATGCCGTGCTCTAGGTGAGTCCTATTGCGCCATGGTCTGTAGGCATCTTAGAGTTTAGATATGAGGGGCATACAGAAAGCCTTGGTAGCACTCTTGATCTTTTCGCTGGCTACCCCACCACAATTAGCATTCGCCGCAGTCAAGGCAGGTTCAACATGCACAAAGTTAAACTCCTCAACAACGGTCGGGGGATATAAATTCACGTGCATAAAGAGTGGTAAAAAACTTGTGTGGAGCAAAGGTGTCAAGGTAGTAGTAGCTAAGCCAACACCAACACCAACACCAACACCAACACCAACACCAACACCAACACCAA
>JBMOET010000066.1:0-6131 GCA_049314595.1 Candidatus Planktophila sp.
CAGCTAAGAAGAAGGTTGCAGCCAAGAAGGCTCCAGCTAAGAAGAAGGTTGCAGCTAAGAAGCCAGCAGCTAAGAAGGTTGTAAAGAAGGCTAAGAAGAAGTAATTCTTTTTAACTTTTTTAAGGCGGGACCAGCTAGCGCTGGTCCCGTTTTCTTTTACTTCGCACTAACATTGAGCCTATGACGGAGTACAAAGTTTCATATGCTCCACCTGCTGGAAGGCCGCTTGGCACCAACTGGGCTTTTAAGATTGGTACGACCGTTGTCATTCCAATCCTCAATTTAGTTGGAAAAAAACAGTGGCGCGGGGCGCATAACTTCCCCAAGAGCGGTCCCATTATTGTTGCCAGCAATCACGTCTCATATTTAGATGTTTTATTCTTGACGCACTTTCTGTATCGCAGTGGTCGTGCGCCGCGATATATTGGCAAAGAGGGTGTCTTTAAAGTACCTGTCATCGGCAAAATAGTTCTTGCTGCAGGACAAATCCCAGTTGTCCGCGAGGGTAAAGATGCAGCAAAGGCGCTAGAGCATGCAGTTAAAACTCTGCAGGCAGGACACCTTCTAGGCGTGTACCCAGAAGGAACGCTGACCAGGGATTCACAGGGATGGCCGATGGTTGCAAAAACAGGTCTTGCCCGTCTGGCAATTTCTACAAGGACCCAGGTGATTCCAATTGCGCAATGGGGTTCACAGATTGTCATGCCAACGTATGAAAAGAAGATTAAGTTTTTTCCACGCACACCGATCAAAATATTGGCTGGCGCACCTCTTGATTTATCGCGCTGGTATGGCAAAGAGGATGATCCCGCTGCCCTCACTGAGGCGACAGCTTTTGTTATGCGCGCGATTACTGACTTGCTAGAAGAGTTGCGCGGTGAGAAACGCCCCGTTGAAATCTTTGATCCACATACATCAACGCTGCCACGTACTGGAAACTTTAAGAAGAAGAAACCTTGAGCAAAGTTACAGTCTTTGGTACTGGCCAGTGGGGCAGCACCATGGCACAAGTTTTATCTGATGCGGGTAATCACGTTTTAATGTGGGGTCGCAATGGTGATGTTGTTAATGAGATAAATACACATCATACGAATAGTAAATATTTGGATTCAAATGTTTTACCTAAAGCCCTTTTGGCAACCACGGACTTACAAGAGGCTTTCGATTATTCATCAATCTATGTTCTTGCAATTCCAGCACAGACTCTTCGCGAAAACTTAATTGAATGGAAGCCTCTAGCAACCCCAAATGCCCTTTATGTCAGCACTTTAAAGGGCATCGAGGCTAGTTCACTCTCGCGCATGACACAGATTATTGAAGAAGTTATGGAAACTAACAATGTAGGGATTATTACGGGGCCAAATTTGGCTAATGAGTTAATTTTGCGACAACCGGCCGGTGCGGTTGCTGCAGCGCACACAACGATCGTTGCCGAAAAGATATTGAAGTTATTTGCGACCCCCTATTATCGCGTTTATACATCTACCGATATTTTGGGATGTGAGCTATCGGGTGCCATTAAATCCGTTATTGCATTGGCTGTGGGAATCTCGGTGGGAATGGGCTTTGGAGAAAATACTCAGGCGATGTTGATTACCCGGGGTCTAAATGAAGTCGCGCGTCTATGCGCAGCCCATGGAGCAGACCCGCTCAGCGCCGCAGGGTTGGCAGGCATGGGCGATTTAGTAGCTAGTTGTGGCTCAGCACTTTCTAGAAACCGCACATTTGGCGAGGTCTTAGGACGCTCTGGCTCAATGGCAACCGCGCGCGAACAAGTGGCCAAGACCGTTGAGGGCGTAGCCTCTTCCAGTGCAGTTCTTGAAATCGCCCATCGTGTTGGAATCGAGGTTCCTGTGATTGAAGCCGTTGCCGATATCGTTGCAGGCACCATTACTCCAGCGCACGCACTCGATCGCCTTATGGAGATTACAACTCGAGCAGAAAACTTTATTCGATGAGCAAGAAGAGCGTTGCCATTATCTGTGGAGGTCGCAGCAGCGAGCATGAGATTTCTTGTCTATCTGCTGGGGGAGTCTTAGCTGGTTTAGATAAGGCCAGATTTGATGCAGTCTTAATCGGAATCACTAAGTCAGGCAACTGGGTTCACCTGCCACTTGATTACCCATTGACGATTGTTGATGGCGTTTTACCGATAGTCGATGAAAGTGCAACCCCTTTAGTTGCCGACGTGCATGGATTTTCAGTTAATGGCGCCCCGCTCAATATAGATATTGTTTTCCCTGCACTTCATGGACCATATGGTGAAGATGGAACTATTCAAGGCTTCCTTGAAACCGCTGATATTGCCTACGTTGGCAGCGGAGTCATGGCATCAGGAGCTGCCATGGATAAAGCATTTTCTAAGATCGTATTTGCTGCAGCAGGGATGCACGTTGCAAAGGGAATTGTCGTAACAAGCGATGACTGGCGCAGTCGAATCAATGAACTGGAGTACCCGGTCTTTGTTAAGCCTGCGCGTGGAGGCTCTAGTCGCGGAACACATAAGGTTAAAAGCGCAGACGCCTTAGCCGGCGCCCTCGAGGATGCATTTGCATTTGATCGCAAAGTTATGATCGAAGGCGCAATTATTGGCCGTGAAATAGAGTGCGCAGTTCTTGAGCGCAACGGAGTTGTTGAGGCATCTCTAGTTGGCGAAATCGTCATCGATACGAGATTTGAGTTCTATGATTTTGAAGCTAAGTATTTAGATGATGCTACGACGGTGAATTTGCCGGCAAATATTCCAAGCTCGGCCAGTGATGAGATTCGGACTCAAGCCATACAAGCCTTTAAAGCCCTTGGTTGTAGCGGTTTAGCCCGTGTTGATTTCTTTTATACGGAAAATAATGAAGTTGTCATTAATGAAATCAATACCATGCCGGGCTTTACAAGTACGTCGATGTACCCAAAGCTAATGGCGGCAACAGGAGTTGATTACACAACTTTGATAAGCGCTTTAATTGATACTGCGCTAGATCGTACAAATGGAGTACTTGGTAATTAGTAAGTAACGGGGCAGGTGAGCGTTCTAGTAATTCCCGCAACTGCCTGCACCTTAGACAAGATGACTCGACCGAACTCTTCCATGCTTGGAGCCTCAGCGCGCATGATGACATCGTAAGGACCTGTAACGCCTTCGGCCAATGTCACTCCTGCAATTGATGAAACCGCTTTGGCAACTGAGCTAGCTTTGCCGACCTCAGTTTGAATTAAAATATAGGCCTGTACTGACATCGCTTTCTCCTTATCGTTAGTGGCCACAGGCTACTTCAGATATGGCCTTACTCGCTAGTGGTTTAAGGTTGGGGCTATGGAGTTCGATGAAGCCGAAGTAATTAGAGTGTTGGCAGAAATTTTCGCCACATCGCACTCAGGAGTAATCGTGGGTATTGGAGATGATGGCGCAGTTGTTCAGACGAGCCACAGTTCGGTAATCACGACCGATATGGCAGTAGAAGGTACGCATTTTAATACTGCGTGGTCGGGAGCCTTTGATATTGGGCGAAAGATTACAGCGGCAAATCTGGCCGATGTTTATGCAATGGGTGGTACACCTTCGTACTTGGTAGTAGCAGTAACGTTGACCGGAGATGAGAACCTGGACTGGATAAGCGATCTTGCCCACGGGATCATGCACGAGGCGAAAAGCTGCGGCGCCATTGTTGTCGGTGGAGATCTAACACGGGGTGCGATAAAAGTAATTGCTATTACCGCTATCGGAAAAGTCGAGAAGGCCATCACGCGTTCGGGAGCCAAAGCCGGTGACTCGATCTATCTTTCATCACTTCCAGGTTGGTCAGCTGCTGGCTTGGCAATGATGGTCAATGAAAGCTGCGATGACTTAGAGGCTTATGCAGTTGAACAGTTCTGCGCGCCAACTGTGGATTACTCGGCAGCGGCAGCGTTAGCCAATGCTGGTGCAACGTCCATGTGCGATATTAGTGATGCCCTTGTAATTCAAGCCCAACAAGTTGCAGCGGCATCACAGGTTTGTTTTAGTTTTGATCCGCACTCTTTTACATCGCATCCAGAGTTTGTTGCGCTCAATGAATTAGCTAATAAACACGGCATCGATGTGTGGCAATGGATATTTGCCGGGGGAGAAGATCACGTTTTTCTTGCAACTGGTACAGATCTACCCGCACTGTGTGTAGGTAAAGTCGTTGAAGGAGCCGGCGTAACTGGTTTAGAAATGAAAAAAGCGCCAGATACCTGGCGCCATTTCAATTAAATATTTAATATATTAGCGAGTAACTTTGCCTGCCTTAAGGCATGAAGTACATACGTTTTGACGCTTTGGAGTTCCACCAATAAGTGTGCGTACGCGCTGGATATTTGGATTCCATCTACGACGTGTCTTGACCTGTGAGTGTGAAACGTTGTTGCCAAAGCTTGGGCCTTTGCCACAGATATCGCATGTTGCTGCCACAGCGGTACTCCTTTGAGATTTAGGTATTAGTGCTAAGTCCATAACGGACAAGGCGCAAGGGTATCGCGACGGCCCGTCACTGCGCCAATCCGCAGAATTGAAGAGGTGCCTCTCACGCGCAAAGCCCGTCTTTACGCCTATAAATGCGCTGGTGAGCGCTACCACAGGCAATTCTAAAGAACTCTGAGCGGCAATCACCCAAGATATGAAATGAGCCGGTAGAGCGGGTCAGAAATAGGGGAATGAGTTATATGAACTCTTTAGATCTAGCTAGATGGCAATTCGCCATTACTACAGTTTATCACTTCCTATTCGTGCCAATCACGATAGGACTATCTTTTCTCGTTGCAGGTCTTCAAACAGCTTGGTATCGCACGGGGAAACTTCACTATCTTCGCGCTACTAAGTTTTTTGGAAGATTATTTTTAATTAACTTTGCAATTGGCGTTGTCACAGGGATCGTTCAGGAGTTCCAATTTGGAATGAATTGGTCCTCGTACAGTCGCTTTGTTGGAGATATTTTTGGAGCACCACTTGCTATGGAAGGCTTGCTCGCATTCTTCCTAGAGAGCACTTTCCTTGGCCTTTGGATATTTGGTTGGGATCGACTGCCGAAGAAGCTGCACTTGGCCTCAATCTGGATTGCAGCTACAGGAACTTTACTGTCGGCTTATTTCATCTTGGCAGCAAATGCTTGGATGCAACATCCAGTGGGCTATGTATATAACGCGGCAAAGAATCGAGCCGAGTTAACTGACATTATAGAAGTCTTAACACAAAAGACCGCACTTGCAACTTTCTTCCACACAATTCCATCGGCGGCATTTACTGCAGGTGCATTTGTTGCCGGAATCTCTGCCTACTTAATGATTAAGGGCAAGGATCTTCAGATGTCACGCTCAACATTTAAACTGGGCGCCATCACAATGTTGATCAGCTTTATTATCGTTGGAGTAACAGGTGACTTAACTGCACGTGTAATGACAGAGCAGCAACCAATGAAGATGGCTGCAGCAGAAGCCTTGTACACAACTCAAACTGGCGCACCATTCTCCTTGCTAACCATAGGAACTCTTGATGGATCTAAATCTGTCTTCCAGATTGGTCTTCCATCGATGCTTTCCTTTATGTCTACTGGTGATTTCAATGGAGTGGTTGAGGGCGTCAATGATTTAGAGGCACAATACGATAAGCAGTACGGTGCAGGGAACTACACACCAAATATTCCATTGGCATACTGGTCATTTAGGTTAATGATCGGCTTTGGCATTATCGGTGCATTCTTTGCCCTCCTTGCTCTATGGCAGATGCGCAAAGGTGGATCTCCAAAGGGTAAGTGGTTTGGACCAGCGATGCTTTCATTGCCATTCTTGCCACTACTTGCAAACTCATTCGGTTGGATCTTTACAGAGACCGCGCGTCAACCTTGGGCAGTCTTTGGACTTATTAAAACCGCCGATGGTGTTAGCACCGTAGTTTCAGCTGGAGCCGTCTTATTCACAATGATTGCCTTTACCGTTCTTTACGGAATCTTGGCCTTTATTGAAGTTGGACTGATCCTTCGCGTCATCAAAATGGGGCCGGCAGAAGAACTCGACTATGCCGATCCACAATTAGGTGGCTCATCCGATAAACCACTAGTGATGTCCTACTAAGAAAGGAGCATGAACATGACATTTCAAACAGTTTGGTTCCTACTCAT
>JBMOET010000067.1:0-6028 GCA_049314595.1 Candidatus Planktophila sp.
AACTATCCATTCTCAGCGTTCTTTGCTGGAGTAAAGCTCTCTTAAATAGCGTACGGTTAACGAGGGGAGAGCGGACTGTGTTATGCAGTCCGCTCTCAACCGTTAGCACGCTCACCAACTTTTTATTGGAGGCAACGCTATGAGGATTTTGTGGAACCGGCTTTCGTCGGCTCTTCTAGTCCTGTGCGCCGCCAGTTTCATTACCTTCACACTTGCTCGAGTAATTCCCAGTGATCCAGCCCTTGCCTATATTGGGCCCAAGGCCACCGCCGCAGATTCAGCCAAGCTGCGAATCACTTTAGGTCTAGATCAACCCATACCGATTCAGTACGTCAAGTATGTGTGGCAGACATTGCATGGCAACTGGGGATATTCAATATCGACTAAACAGCCAGTGTTACAAGAGATTATTGATCGTTTGCCTGCAACGCTAGAGCTCATATTTTTTGCCATGAGTTTTGCCGTTATTTTCGGCGTTGCTATGGGGGTTTATGCGGCCAAATATCGCGGTCGTTTTCAAGACTCAGTTATTCGAATCATGGCAATCGCCGGCGTATCGATGCCAGCGTTTTGGTTGGGCCTGCTGTTGCAGATGCTCTTTGCCGGTCGCTTGACGTGGTTTCCTGCCACCGGCCAGTTTGATATCGAGCTCAAATATGACAATCCCATAACTAAAGTCACGGGCTTTCCAGTCTTTGATTCACTGATTACCGGCAACTTTGCAGCCACATTGAATGGTCTGCACCATATGGTCTTGCCAGCTCTGACGTTGTCGGCGTATTCATTTGGTCTGTTAGCGCGAATGGCCAGAGCCAATCTGCTGGAAGTCATGAGTCAGGACTACATAAAAGTCGCACGTGCCTATGGTTTATCAGAGCGACTGGTCTTTTTTAAGTTAGCACTGCGCAATGCGCTGCCACCAATAGTTACTGTTACGGGTCTTTCTACTGCTTATCTAATAACTGGAACATTCTTTGTCGAACAAGTCTATAACTGGCCGGGCATAGGTAGCTTTGCCGTTAACTCATTGCTGAGCATTGATTACCCAGCAATCATGGGAATTACCTTGTTGGCTGCCATTGGGTATTTAGTCATCAACTTTATTGTCGATCTGATCCACGCCAAGTTAGATCCGCGAGTGTGGATGCGATGAAAACTAAATTGCGCGGGCTCTCCTTTCTTGTGAAAGATCCATTGACAACCATTGCAACTGTGATGATGTCGATTTTTATTGGTGCAGCGATCTTTGGGCCATGGATTGCACCTTTTCCTAAAGAAGGCGCGGGAGAAACTAACGTAGATAATATTTACATCGGACCAGGGTGGCATCACTTACTGGGAACCGATGAGCTTGGTAGAGATTTACTGAGCCGGATCATTTATGGTGCTCGTCCGGCACTGCTGATTGCCTTGGCCGTGGTGGGTTTTGCCGCCATTATCGGCACATTATTAGGCTTAATCGCCGGCTATCGCGGTGGCTGGATCGATAACGTCATCATGCGGGTCAGTGAACTGTTCTTATCTTTTCCACCGCTGCTCTTATCTCTTGTCGCCGTTACTTTCTTGGGACCTGGATTAGTAAACGCGCTTATCGCTTTGATTATTTCGTGGTGGCCTTGGTATGCGCGTTTGATTCGAGTAGAGGCCAATATTGTCAGATCAAAGCCTTACGTTGAAATCTCTGCCGCTATGGGTGTTCCAGATCGCATCATTATTGTGCGCCATATTCTGCGCAACGTTACAACGCCCTTGATTGTGCAAGTAGCTGCAGATTTAGGAACAGTTATTTTGGCGGCAGGCTCACTTGCATTTATCGGCCTTGGTGCGCAGCCACCGGCAGCTGATTGGGGATTAATGGTTGCACAAGGGCGCAACTTAATCTTTGATCAATGGTGGATATCTACGTTCTCAGGGTTAGCAATTTTCTTAGCTGTTCTATCTTTTAACATCATTGGTGATGCGCTGCGCGATCACTTTGATCCAAGGATTGCTCGCCAATGAGTACAGTCCTAAAAGTGTCGAATCTGGAAGTTGATTTTGTGATGAACGATGTAGTCATGAACTCGCCATTGCGTGGAATTAACTTAGAGATTAAAGCCGGAAAGACTTTGGGTATCGTGGGGGAGACTGGCTGCGGAAAGACGTTAACGGCAACTGCGATTATGGCCTTATTGCCATCTAGTGCCGTGCAACGCGGAACAGTTGAGTTTGCAGATCGCGGGGTAGTAAGTAAGCAGCAAATCGCAGCCATACGTGGCTCTGAGATTACGATGATTTTTCAAAACCCTCAGTCGGCTTTTAATCCAATCTTCTCTATTGGTGCCCAGTTAACGATGGTGGCACAAAAGCGCGGTATAGCTGATATCTCGGCAACACTTACTGCGCGGTTAGAGTCAGTAGGTTTGCGCGATCCCAAACGCGTCTTGGATTCATACCCGCATGAGCTTTCAGGTGGCATGTTGCAGCGGTGCATGATCGCAATGGCACTTCTTTCTAGCCCCAAGCTTTTGATTGCCGATGAACCAACTACTGCTTTAGATGCCACAATCGGCGATCAGGTTTTGACTCTAATTTCAGCGCTGCAAAAGCGCGAAGGCTTTGCGATGCTCTTTATTTCACACGATGTAAGCGCCGTGGCTAAGACCTCTGATGACATTGCTGTTGTGTATGCCGGACGTGTGGTGGAGAGCGGACCGACACAAGATGTTATGAACTCACCTCAACATCCATATACACGTGGGCTACTTGGTGCGATACCCAGCGCCGATAAAGCCAGAGGAACCCTGGTTGCTATTCCTGGCAATGTTCCCTCGGTGCTGACAGGCATCACTGGATGTGCATTTGCGCCGCGGTGTTCTGCGCGCATTGATAAGTGCGATCAGGAACCACCTGTCGTTGAAATCGGCAACCAAAGTGTTGCATGCTGGGTGGTGAACTCATGAGCGAAATCGTTATGCAGATTTCACAACTGACTAAAACCTTCCCACTGCGCAATAGCAAAATCGGGTTTAAGGCCGTTGATTCAATTTCAATCGACTTGCACAAAGGTGAAGTACTTGGTGTAGTCGGTGAATCAGGCTCAGGCAAGAGCACGCTAGCCAGATGTGCATTTGGTATCACCGAACCAACAGAGGGAAGCACAACTATTCTGGGAGAAAGCTTGATTGGAAAATCAAGAAAGGCCACACGTGCCCTGCGCGCCAACCTTGGCTTTGTCTTTCAAGATCCAGCTGGATCGATTAATCCACGCATGAGCGTTCATCATGCAATTGCCGAGCCTTTGATGTTGGCCGGCATGGATAGCGCCAGCATTGATAGGCGCGTTAATTTCCTGATGGATCGAGTTGGCCTTGCCACCAGCCAGTTAAGCCGCAAATCCCACGAACTATCAGGTGGGCAGTGTCAGCGCGTAGCAATAGCCCGTGCCTTAGCTACCAACCCCAAGATCGTCTTATTGGATGAGCCAACATCATCCCTGGACCTATCTGTACAGGCTCAAATTCTTAATCTTTTAGAGGAGCTTCGCCGTGATTTTGATCTGACGTACTTCCTTATCTCACACAACTTAGATGTGGTCTCACATTTAAGTGATCGCGTAGCTGTGATGAAAGATGGCGTCTTTGTTGAAGTCGGAACCACGCGCCAAGTCATAGATTTACCTAAGCATCCCTTTACACGTGAATTAATCCGCGTGTATTCGGGGGGCCATGCCGATGCACCCATCCACTTTGATTTAGATACATGGCAAGACGGACCTATGAACCGCTGGGCCTTTCAGAATGTTTCTACATTTTTGCCAACGCAAATAATTCATCCATCCACTAAGCCTCTAGTTTTGGATGTTGCCATTGATGCACAACTTGAGGCCATTACAATTGATGTAGCTGGTTCACGGTATTTACTACCTGAGCTTTTAGCTGATCTAGATACCGATGCCATGGTAGTAGTGCGCAACAACACGATTGTCTATGAAAAATATTGTAATGAAATGACAGCTGACTCAGTTCATTTACTGCAATCAGTCTCCAAATCTATTTTAGGAGCACTCTTTGCTATCATGGCAGATAAGGGTGTGGTTGATATCAATAAACCGATCGCTTTTTACTTACCCGAACTCAATGGTTCTGTATATGAAAAAGCCACAATTGCTCAAGCTTTAGATATGACCGTCGCTATTAATTTCTCCGAAGATTATCTTGACCCACAGTCGGAGATGACACGCCTTGATCGTGCAGCTGGGTGGCGAACAAATACGACCGGACAAGATCTGGGGCTTCGCAGTTTCCTTAAAACGTTGACAGCAAGTGGTGAACACGGCAAGGCCTATCAATACTGCTCGGCAAATACCGATGTACTTGCTTGGTTGATTTCTGCAGTGACGAAACGGTCATATCAAGATTTGCTGACTCAATATCTCTGGCAACCTATGGGCGCCCATGATGATGCAACTGTGATCGTCGATGGCGAAGGCCTCTCGGTAGGCAATGGGGGAATCTCTTGTACAACGCGTGATTTAGCCCGATTTGGCCTGCTGATGGTCAACGGTGGGCGCGCTAACGGCCAACAAGTTGTTCCTACTGCGTGGGTCGAAGCCACTTTTGATGGGGCATCTGCCGATGTTGAATCTGCCGATTACTTGCAAGCCCTGCACCCTGGTGGGTCCTATAAAAACAAGTGGTGGATTACTGCTGGTTCTTCGCGCGAAATATTTGGCGTAGGAATTTATGGTCAATACGTATGGGTTGATCCAACAAGCAAGACTGTTATCGCTAAGTTTTCTTCGCTGCCGATTCCGGTTGATGCGCTGCATTCACGCAAACATATGGCGTTATTTAGAGCGATCTGCGCAGCCATCTAATCCTGCATCGCATTTCCACAGAAATTTTTCGTCGCTTTCTTTCTGTCAGCGCTCCAATTTAATCTCTTGGAGAAATACAGAACCCCGGCCGTTTGATCGGTTCTCGAATGAGAACTACAGGGACGGTTCCGGGGTGTTCAAGAGAAAGATACCCCTAAGCAATGACAAAAGCCAACAAGGAAATCTGGCAGTTCGTAGTTGAGCATTTCAGTGTGCTTCGTCTTGCTGCTTATCTCACGAGCTGCTCGAACGATACTTCGTGCGCAGTCATCCTTTATCGCAGAAATGTGGAGGTGGCATCTGCTTTTTGGGAGGCAATTGCCTATGTAGAAGTCGCACTACGTAATCTTTTGGATAGAAAAATGACTGAACGTCAGGTCGAACTAGGGCGCACTGCGCACTGGATATTTGATGACAACTACGAATTAGGGAGATCACACTCTGATACTCAGGCCCACCGCCAGCCCTTCAAAGAGATTTCCGATGCAATGGGCAGAGTTAGGAAAAACAGGAAGCCGATGACGCCAAGTCAGATTATTTCTGAGCTCTCTTTTGGATTCTGGCATCAGTTAGTGTCCAAGAGGCAGTTGTTCTTATGGCCTGGATTAGCGTCGGGCTTTATAAACGCTCCCAGCCGCGATCAAAACTACATTTCGGGTCTAACCCTTGAAATCAGGGATTTGCGTAACAGAATTGGCCACCATCACCGTCTCAATGAACACTCGATTGATTCAGGGCATTTAGCAATAATTAAGTTGGCAGGAGCTATCGATGAGGATCTACTGGCGTGGATAATGAAGGATTCTCGAATTACAGCGATCTGCGGGAAATAACCTGTGCGGCGATCTTTGCCGAAGCAGCATCGATCATCTTTCCATTTTCATCTACTGCTACGCCGCTGCTTTTTGCTAAGGCATCTAAGACTGATTGTGCATGCGCAACATCGGCATCAGTCGTAGAAAACTCTTCATTGACGGCTGAAATCTGTGATGGATGAATACAGGAGCGACCAAAGAAGCCATCATTCTTGAAAGCTTTGCACGTACTTCGCAATCCGGCATCATCCTTAAAATCTGGATACATAGGGGCGATAGGGGAGTTGATACCAGCTGCCGCCGATGCAAGCACCAACATGCTGAGGGCTGCATCAAGGGTTGTAGATCGGCCTTC
>JBMOET010000068.1:0-5766 GCA_049314595.1 Candidatus Planktophila sp.
TCCGGCTTACAGGGCGACTCTTCTTTAATTATTAGTTACTGCGAGTAACTACAGGTTTATGCCATAATTCCACCACGACGATTTGGTAGTAATTGGGACTTGGTTAATCGCCAGGTCCCTTTTGCTTTTCCACCAAGTTTCCTTATCCACAGTTTTTGGTTCTATTTTCAATTGTCGATGAGTTAAACCGTAACTTCGCTCGCGTGATGGGAGCGTGTTGTAATTGGCAGCCTGTTGGTTTACCAAATCGTCGGAGCGGGTTCGAACCCCGTCGCCTCCACCACAGTCTTAACTGTTTCAGTTCGATCTATTGGTAATGGTCAAAAGAGCTGCAGCAGATTTGCATGGGAGGGCCTCGAGAGATCGGGGCCCTTTCCTATTTTCTGATTTACAGGGCGACTCTTCTTTATTTTTTGATTGTCACCCATAAAGCTATGCGCGATACGTACTTTGTTTATGTTTACCTACCGAGAACACTCTATATCGCCGAACGCGCAGCGACAAAAGCATCGACGCAGCTATGAATCTCTTCTTGTGTATGGGTGGCACTGAGTTGAATTCGGATGCGGGCCTTGCCCATTGGAACCACCGGATATGAAAATGCGACTGCATAGATTCCGCGATCTAACAAGGCTTTAGCCATTGCCACGGCAACATGTTCATCGCTAAACATCACCGGAACAATTGGATGCTCTCCGGCCAGAATGTCAAAGCCATTTTCGGTCATTAACCTTCGAAATAAGGTTGCGTTCTCCATCGTTTTCCACGCAAGATTTGGGTGCCTTGTGATTATGTCTAAAGCGGCGATTGTTCCAGCAACTACCGAAGGAGGCACAGAGTTAGAGAATAGATAAGGGCGCGCTTTTTGGCGCAACATGTCAACAACTGCGGGGTGCCGCGAACTTATGTAACCACCTGAAGCCCCGCCTAAGGCTTTACCTAACGTGCCCGAAAGAATATCTACTCGATCTTGAACGCCAAAATGTTGTGGAGTTCCAGCACCGGTTGCGCCGATAAAACCTGTCGCATGGGAATCATCAACCATTACGAGTGCACCGTATTTTTTAGCTAAATCGCAGATTTCAACAAGCGGGGCTAAGTGTCCGTCCATAGAGAAAACCCCATCGGAAGCAATTAAAATTGTGCGAGCACCTTGGGCCGCTTGAAGTTGAATTTCAAGATCGGCCATGTCGCGGTTGTGATATCTAAATCGTTTCGCTTTGCACAGACGAATTCCGTCGATTATTGAGGCATGGTTTAGCGAATCTGAAATAATGGCATCGTTCTCATCGAGTAGTGCTTCAAAAACTCCACCGTTGGCATCAAAGCAGGAGGGGAAGAGGATGGTTGCTTCGGTTGAAAGGAAAGTTGAAATCTCGTTTTCTAGAAGCAGGTGCTGGTTCTGCGTTCCTGCAATAAAGCGAACGCTGGCCATTCCAAAACCGTATTTATCCAAAGACTTCTTTGCCGCAGCGATGACATCTGCGTTATCTGCCATACCGAGATAGTTATTGGAGCAGAAATTAAGTAAATCGATACCCTCGGCATTTACCTGAACACGTTGAGGCCCAGCAAAGGGACGTTCGGTTTTTAAAAGCCCAGCAGATTTAAGGGCCTCCAGCTTAACTTTGAGGCCGTCGATGAAACTCTCTACAGATGGAATCAGTTGCTCCAATCCAAAATAACTTTGCCACAGTTTCCAGAACGGGCTAGGGCGAAGGCCTCTTCCCAATTCGTGGCTGCAAACTTATGTGTTATTACCGGAGAAACATCTAAGCCCTTTTGCACCATGGAGTTCATGGAGTACCACGTTTCATACATCTCTCGTCCATAAATGCCTTTAATGGTGATCATGTGCGTTACAACTTTGGCCCAGTCAAATGAAATGAGTTCAGACGGTAGCCCCAGGGCTGCAATTCGTGCACCATGCCCGACATTGGCAAGAATCATTGGCATCGCCGATTTGTGTCCGCTCATCTCGAAGGCGACGTCAAAGCCTTCCTTCATTCCCAAATTTTTCATCGTTGTCGAAATATCATCAGTTGAAATGTTTATTGCAGCATCCACGCCCATAGCACGGGCCAAATCCAGCCGATATTCATTGACATCAGTAACAACAACAAACCTTGCACCAACAAATCGGGCAATAGCAGCGGCCATTAAACCAATAGGTCCGGCTCCAGTTATCAAAACATCTTCTCCAACTACTGGAAAACTAAGAGCTGTGTGAACAGCATTTCCAAGTGGATCAAAGACTGCGGCTAAATCTAAATCGATATCTTCCGTGTGTAGCCACACATTGCTTTCGGGGATGACAACGAATTCGGCGAAGGCACCATCGCGATGGACGCCAACGCCTATCGTATTCATGCATAAATGACGACGGCCTGCACGACAGTTGCGGCAAAGACCACAAACGATATGACCCTCACCTGATACAAGGTCTCCAACTTTTAAACTCGTTACACCAGCGCCAATTTCACTCACTCGTCCTACGAACTCGTGGCCTGGAATAAAAGGTGGATTCAAATTCGTATCAGCCCACGAGTCCCAACTTTCAATATGTAGATCGGTTCCGCAGATTCCAGTCTTGAGAACTTTTATTTTCACATCGCGCGCACCAGTGACAGGCTCGGGTACTTCTCGTAGCTCTAGACCCGGTCCGCGCTGTGACTTATACAGAGCTCTCATGGCCGGTCCCCCTAGTTAGGAGTAAAGGCTACCTAAAAGGCGGATTTTTTTACACAGCCCAATATTGCTGCCGCGGCTAAGAAGCTCGGTGTATCTCAAGCGGTGCCTCCTAAACTCTATAGCCCTACTGTTAAAATTGTGCATGGAATTAATGCAATCAATCGAGATGTACAAAAATGCAACGGAAGAGTTTATTTCTGTAGCCCAGGGTTTGACTGACAGCGAACTGGATAAACTACAAACTGATTCTTGGACTGCCAGGCAAGTGATTCACCATGTTGCTGATAGTGAAGCTCAGTCTTATGCCAGATTGCGCCGGCTAATCGCTGAACCGGGGACTGTAATCCAGGGTTATAACGAAGCGGTGTGGGGTGAAAATCAAACTCTAGGATATGAAGAATTACCCATTGAGAATTCACTAGCTGTATTTGTAGCAGTACGGGCCTCATCACTTGAAATACTAAAAAGGCTTACGACGAGTCAGCTTCAAAACTCTGGAATCCATAGTGAATCTGGTGAATACACAATAAATACTTGGCTAGAAACCTATATTAACCATCCGCTTGAGCATGCCCAGCAGATCCGTTCGAGTCTATAGAGCAGTTCTGCCCTCAATTACTAATGTGAGTGTCAAGGATTAGAAAGACTTAAACCTTTTGTTAGCCAAGCTCAGGAGTAAAGCCAAGCACTTCTCCGTAAAACTTCATCTCTGATTCCATTGAAGAAATGATTGAAGAAGCCTTTCTGAAACCGTGACCCTCGCCTTCGAAGGGATGGTATGCATGCTTGATACCTTTGCTGACACAGACATCTCGGAATGCCTCTGACTGCGCCGGCGGTACAACTTTGTCATCTAGGCCCTGGAAAATAATCAGTGGTGAGCTCAATCTATCGGCATGAGTTAATGGAGAACGCTCCAGATACAACGCAGCTTCTTCAGGATATTTGCCAATCATTGAATCTAAATACCTGGATTCAAAATCATGGGTATCTGTTGCAAGTGCTGCGCAATCAGCAACTCCATAATAAGAGGCTCCAGCTGCAAAGCGATCACTGTTTACTAAAACATTTAACACAGTAAACCCGCCGGCAGATCCACCACGAATAAGAATCTTTTTTTCATCCACGGTTCCGTTAGAAATTAGTGAATCAACAACGGCTATGACATCTTCGCGATCAACGACCCCCCAAGTGCCACGCAGTAGATTTCGGTATTCACGGCCATAACCGGTTGAGCCACCATAGTTCACATCTACAACAGGAATACCGCGGGTGGTGAAGTATGAATATTTCATTGACAGCGTTGCCGAGGCATGAGCTGTTGGCCCGCCGTGAACAACGACCATCAAGGGAGTCTTTTCAGATGGTTCAAAATCTGGATTATTAGCTGGGTGCAAGATGGCATAGACGTTGCGACCATCTGGCCTCACAGCGGTAATTTGATGAGGGTGCGAGAAGAATTGAGGATCAATCGGCGAGGCAGTTGAAAAGATAGTTGTTGCTTTAAGCGTAGATAGATCTATCTCAGCTAACTCTGAGATCACGGAGGCGCTGGCGCCAAAGGCATAGGCCTTGCCATTTCCAGCAGAAATAATTGGATCGAAGCTAGTTAGTTGTGAATCAATATCTGTGCAGGTTCCAGTTGCAGGATCGACGATCACCAAGGTGCGAGCATCAACTGGTCCTCGTGAGGAAAGAACTCTGCCGTCATCTAGAACTTGAATCGCTCTAAAACCTAACAACCACAGGGGGAACCCCCACTCGGATGCGTCATCGATAATCTGGCGTTTCTTACCCGATGAATCGATACTCCAAAGATTCCACCAGCCGCTGTGATCGCTAATATAAAAAAGCTCGCCATTAAATCCCCACTCAGGGCTTAGGCATGATTCTTCTAGCCCACCGGCGATAACTTTTGGTGAGACGAGTGAACCATCCTTGATATCTGCAACTTTAATCCCTGTTCCATCCCATGGCATTTGTGGGTGCTCCCAGCAGACCCATGACAATCTGGAGGCATCTTTAGAAAGGCGCAGATGAGAATAGAAATGAGAGGCAGAATCCAAGACGCGCAAGGTGCCATCACCTATTGCCACGATGTCGCGAGTAACAACGCCATCAATATGTTTTTCTCGCACACACCAGATTTCATTACCGACCGAAATCATCTCGGCATATCGATGAATCTCATTAACTGGTGTTACGGGGGAGAAGACGACAGGCTCGTTACCACCTGTGGTCACATAGATTTTTTGGTCGCTTTTGTTTACAAAATACAAATAATTCTTGCCATCGCGAACAACACCCAGCCAACTTAATCCGCCATATTCATGGACTTGAGTTGATGCATTCCACGGCCTTGCAAGAAGATCACCATGATGGCGACTCACAATAAGTGTTCGCCCTTCTTCAGAGGGACGCATCTCATCCCACCACAAATCATCGCCAACAACTTGTGACCACATATTCTTATTACTGGCCGAAGCCAACATCTGTGCAGTTAGTGGAGATGGCCAGGATCCAGGCTTGCGTTGTGATTTCATCAGGCAAGGCTTCCAGCCAAGGTCGCAATGTGCAAGCGATTATTGCCCCAGAGGAGGCTTATTTGGAATGCCAACAACTCTGATATCTCGAGTTCTATTCAGTTAAACTCGCTGAATGAGTGAACTTCCTGCATGCCCAGAGTGTAAGTCAGAGTTTTCCTATGAAATGGGCGAACTTCTTGTATGTCCAGAATGTGCGCACGAGTGGAATCCTTCTGATGTTGAAGTCGAGAAGGTCCGTGTCATTAAAGATGCTTCGGGAAATATCTTGGCCGATGGTGATGACGTAACAATTATTAAAGATATGAAAGTAAAGGGAAGTTCAAATACATTAAAGGTTGGAACAAAAGTCCGGGGGATACGACTTATAGATGGCCCGGGAGATCATGACATAGAGGCAAAAGTTGATGGATTTGGTCCAATGAATCTCAAGTCTAGTATTGTGAAAAAGGCATAGACCCTCTTGCGCATTGAAGCATCATTCTAAATACGCTGGTTGTCACACGAGATGATGTCCATTTTTTCAGCAAGC
>JBMOET010000069.1:0-5525 GCA_049314595.1 Candidatus Planktophila sp.
AAGTTTTCATCCAATGTGGTCTTGAGCGCTAAATCAACGTGGCGATCAAAAGCTTTAGCTACCAGTGTTACCGCAGGCGCTCCGCTATCTCGAAGTGCACCCAGGAGTACATCATCGGCGGCTTTTGCATTCGGACGGCGAGTGGCACCAAAGGCAACAAATGTGGCGTTCTTGAGCACTAACTCTTTTTTAGCCCGGGCAAAGAACTCGGTATCTTTTGGATTAGCCCCTGGCCATCCACCCTCGATAAAACCAACGCCTAAATCATCTAAGTGTCGCGCAATGGCTAACTTGTCATGAACCGAGAGATTTAATCCCTCTTGCTGAGCACCATCGCGCAGAGTGGTGTCATAGATATGGAAGGCATCAGATACTGGCATTTACTTAACCGCACTCATCCAATGGTGCGTGTCCGGGGCTGTGCCGTGTTGAATCGCTAATAGTGCATTTCGAATCTGCATGGTGATTACGCCAGGTTGACCATCACCAGTTACCCATGTACCCATTGCACTCTTTGCTTGACCAACAGGTGACACCACAGCAGCTGTTCCGCAGGCAAAGATTTCGGTGATCTCACCGGATGCAACACCATCTCGCCAATCATCAATACTGAGCATGACTTCCTCGGTCTTATACCCTAAATCTTTAGCCACACTTAAAATCGAATCACGAGTGATCCCCGGAAGTAAAGTGCCGGTAAGTTTTGGCGTCACTACAGTTGCATCGGCGCCGCTACCTTTAACAAAGTACAGGTTCATGCCGCCCATTTCTTCAACCCATTTGCGCTCTTTTGCATCGATCCATACAACTTGATCACAGCCCTCTTGTGCGGCAGCTTTTTGTGCGACCAATGATGCGGCGTAGTTTCCGCCGCACTTAGCCTCACCAGTTCCACCTTGAGCTGCACGAACGTACTCAGTTGAAATCCACACAGAGACAGCCTTAGATGGATCAAAATAGGCACCTGCTGGTGTTGCAATGATTAAATATGTAGCTTTGTTAGATGGTCGAACCCCTAAACCAACTTCAGTTGCAATCATAAATGGACGTATGTATAGCGCCTCACCGATTTTATTGGGGACCCATCCACCATCTTGGCTCACCAAGGCATTAACAGTTTCGATAAAGAGAGCCTCAGGCATCTCTGGCAGGGCTAAGCGGGCCGCTGATTTAGCAAAGCGCTTGGCATTGGCATCTGGACGAAAAAGTGCAATCGAACCATCGGGTTGGCGATAAGCCTTTAATCCTTCAAAGATCTCTTGACCGTAATGAAAAACAGCTGTCGCTGGATCTAAAGATAGAGGCCCATATGGCTTTAACTCTGGTTCGCCCCAACCATCACTCTCACTCCATTCACACACAACCATGTGGTCGGTGTAGTACTTACCAAAACCGCCTTCGGCAACTAACGCATCGCGCGTCGCAGCATCTTTGGCATATGGGTTGAGTGATATTTTCATATTTTTATAGCGCTGCAACCAGCGCATCTCCTACCTCAGTTGTACTTCGCTTCTTATCGGCCCGTGTTAAAAGATCTGATGCCACTGCGCGTTCAATATCGCGGGCCGCATCGCCATAACCTAAGTGATCTAGCATCATGGCAACTGACATAACAGTGGCTGTTGGATCGGCAATATTCTTACCGGCAATGTCAGGAGCTGAGCCATGAACGGGTTCAAACATCGATGGAAACTTACGGGTTGGATTGATATTGCCAGATGCGGCTAGTCCGATTCCGCCACAGATAGCAGCGGCAATATCGGTCAAGATGTCACCAAATAAGTTATCCGTAACGACTACATCAAAGCGCTCTGGATTGGTAACAAAGAACATTGATGCTGCATCTACATGTAGATAATCAGTTGTAACCGTTGGATACTCTTTAGCAACTTCGTTAAATGTGCGAGTCCACAGACCACCAGCGCGAGTTAAAACGTTGTTCTTGTGAACAAGCGTTAACTTCTTGCGATCTCGCTTAAGTGCTCGTTCGAATGCATCTCGAATAACACGCTCTGCACCACGGCGAGTATTCAGACTCTCCTCCGTTGCGATTTCTGCATCAGTGCCTTCTGCTAAAACTCCTCCGGCGCCAACATATGGGCCTTCAGTACCTTCGCGCACGACAATAAAATCAATAGGTGCTTTAGTTGCAAGCGGGCCAGTGACCCCAGGCATTAAGCGGGCAGGGCGCAAGTTGATGTAGTGATCAAATGCAAAGCGCAGTTTTAATAAAAGACCACGCTCTAGAACACCACTGGGAACCGTTGGATCTCCGACTGCACCCAGCAAAATCACATCTTTAGTTGCCAGCTCGGCCAGCGTTGCATCAGGTAGAACTTCACCTGTGCGATGCCAGAAGCCTGCGCCTAAGTCATAGGATGTTTTGTTAAAGCTGATGCCGTACTTTGCTGAGACTGCATCTAGAACTTTAAGGCCCTCGTTAACAACTTCAGGTCCAATTCCATCGCCTGCGATAACGGCTAAGTTAATTGTGCTCATTAATCCACCAAGACAACTGCACGAACGGATTCGGCGCCTGTCTCTTTCTTTATAGTTGCCAAAATATCATCGCTGACATCGGAGTCGACAGAAAGCGCCATCAAGGCCTTACCGCCAGCGCCACTACGAGCAACCTGCATGCCTGCGATATTGATATGGGCTTGACCCAATGTGTGACCAACTGTGCCAATGACTCCTGGCTGATCTACATAACGTAAGAACAGTATGTGAGCAGTTGGAGGAAGGTCTAGTGAGAATGAATCGATCCCAATAATCTTTTGAGTCTGCCTGATTCCCATCAACGTTCCATCAACGGTTATTGACTTACCACTTCCCGTTGCCGCACGCAGTGAGATCATCGATCGATACTCAGCGCTATCAGCAGTTGTAGTGACATTCGAATTCATCCCACGCTCACTTGCAAGACCTGGCGCATTCACATACGTAACTTCTTCGGCACCAACTGCAATGAGTGCGCCTTTGAGTGCGCTAATTGCCAGAATCGATGAGTCATGAACTGCAATCTCACCACGCACTTGAATATCCATATTGACCGGAACCTCATTAAGAAGCTCAGTGGCAATCTGCGCCATCTTTTCTACCAGCGGCAGACTTGGACGAATCTCTTGAGCAATGACGCCACCCTTAACGTTGACGGCATCGGGTACAAGCTCACCTGCTAGCGCTTTTCGCACTGAAACGGCAACGGCAATACCTGCCCGCTCTTGAGCTTCATCAGTAGATGCACCTAAGTGAGGTGTAGCAACGACTTTATCGAGAGTAAAAAGAGGTGAATCAGTGCACGGCTCAGTTGCAAATACATCAAGGCCAGCCCCGCCAACGCGCCCCTCAACAATTGCATCGTAGAGTGCTGCCTCATCTAAGACTCCGCCACGTGCTGCGTTAACAATTCGAACCGTAGGCTTTACCTTTTTCAACGCTTCAACGCCGATCAAGTTAGCCGTCTCTTTCGTCTTAGGTAAGTGAATCGTGATGAAATCTGCAGTACGCAAAAGCTCATCTAAATCTACTAAGCGAACTCCAAGTTGTGCCGCACGTGCAGGTTGCAAATATGGATCATATGCAATGACATCCATACCAAATGCCTGCATACGTTGGGCAACTAATTGACCGATCCGACCAAAACCGACGATGCCTAGCGTTTTTTCAAATAGTTCGGCGCCAGTGAACTTAGATCGCGCCCACTTTCCATTACGCAGGGCGGCATGTGCTGGTGAGATAAAGCGAGCTGATGCAAGCAATAACGAGATTGCAAGTTCTGCTGCACTCACGATATTAGATGTAGGAGCGTTTACAACCATGACGCCGGCAGCAGTTGCTGCAGGAATATCTACGTTATCTAAGCCGACACCTGCACGCGCAATAACCTTTAAGCCTTTTGCAGCACCTATCGCTTCGGCATCCATTTTGGTTGCCGAGCGAATCAAGACCGCATCCACTCCTTTGGCAAGAGCAGCTAAGAGCTCGCCGCGATCTGCACCATCACAGTTAACGACATCAAAATCTGGACCAAGTGCATCTAACGTTGCCGGACTTAACTCTTCTGCAATTAGAACAACTGGTTTAGCCACGCGCCGCGCTGCCTTCTTGGTAATCATCGGCCTTTGACTGCTTCATCCATGAAAACATCTTGCGAAGTTCACGGCCGACGGCCTCAATTGGATGAGTCTCACCCTTGGCGCGAAGTGCTTTAAATTCAGGGGCGCCAGCTTCTTGATCATCGATAAAGCGTTTAGCAAATGCTCCGCTTTGAATGTCGGCTAGAACGGCCTTCATATTCTCTTTCACGTGTGGATCGATAACACGTGGACCTGAAACATAGTCGCCGAACTCGGCAGTATCAGATACTGACCAGCGCTGCTTTGCGATTCCGCCTTCGTACATAAGATCTACGATCAACTTGAGTTCGTGAAGGCACTCAAAGTATGCAACCTCTGGCTGGTATCCAGCTTCTGTCAAAGTTTCAAAGCCGTACATAACGAGCTGAGATGCTCCACCGCAGAGAACTGACTGCTCACCAAATAGATCAGTCTCAGTCTCTTCAGTAAATGTGGTCAAAATTCCACCGGCGCGAAGTCCACCGATTGCTCGTGCATAAGAAAGTGTTAGTGGCCATGCCCCGCCAGTTGCATCTTGCTCAACTGCAACGATTACAGGAACTCCACGACCGGCTACGAACTCACGACGCACTATGTGACCCGGTCCCTTAGGTGCAATCATGCACACATCTACTGATGCAGTTGGCTTGATGTAACCAAAACGAATATTAAATCCGTGGCCAAAAAGCAGCGCATCGCCATCTTTAAGGTTAGGCAGAATTGACTCCGTATAGATATGGCGCTGAACATGGTCAGGGGCCAAGATCATGATGACCGTTGCCTCTTTGACAGCGTCGGCAACACTGAGAACGCGCAAGCCTTCGGCCTCAGCCTTAGCGCGCGATGGTGAACCATCTTTTAAACCAACACGAACATCGACTCCGCTATCGCGCAAGTTAAGTGCGTGTGCGTGTCCTTGTGAGCCGTAACCGATGATCGCGACTTTGCGACCCTGGATGATTGATAGATCGGCATCCTCTTCGTGATACATCGTTGCTGCCACGGTATTTCTCCTTTTAGTTCTGGTAGTCGGGTTGAGTGTCGTGAACAATTGGTACAGCTGAGTTAGGCACTATCTCTTTGATCGCTATTACATTGATTAACTTGTCTAGCTGAGCAATTACTTGCTCTAGAGCATGGCCTTCTAAGTTAACTACGATGTCCATTTTAGAGGTCTCCGGGTTATCGGTCGGACCAACCGATAAGCGCTCAATGTTGTAGGCACGGCGGGAAAATAGCCCTGCCACGCGGGCTAAAACGCCAGGTGAGTTTTCGACAATTACTTCGAGTGTGTGTTGGGCCATTTTATAACTCCTGTGAGTCCCAGTCGGGCGCGGTTTCACGCGCAATCATAATGTCATCATTTGATGCACCAGCTGCAACCATTGGCCACACCATTGCATCGCG
>JBMOET010000070.1:0-5290 GCA_049314595.1 Candidatus Planktophila sp.
ATACCCCGGGGGGTATGCTAACTTTCCTCTTAACCAACGAGGGAGTCAGTTATGTGTTCACGAATCACGTGCAATCGATGCAATAAGGCCACATGGTCGGGCTGTGGAAACCATATTGAAGAGGCACTTGCTGGAGTTCCAGAGCAAGATCGCTGCACCTGTCAATGAGCGCTCAAAAAATCGCTCATGTTCTGACAGATGAGCAACAAGTAGATGCCATTGCCAAGCGCATCAAGCGGGCACAAGGCCAGCTTGGAGCAGTTGCACGCATGCTTGAAGAAGGCAGAAACTGCGAAGAGATTGTCACCCAGATGTCGGCAGTTTCAAAGGCAGTTAATACTGCGGCCTTTACTTTAATCTCAGCAAGCTTAAAAGAGTGCATTGTTGAAGGCAAATCAAACTCTGATGCCGTAACTGCCCAGTTACAAAAACTATTTTTAAGTCTAGCTTAAGGGGATATTCATGAAAAAGATTATTGCTCTGCTTTCCACTGTATTAGTACTCACCGGTTGCTCCTCTGCCGCAACTGCAACAAATCTCGATGCCGCTGGCTTTGCGCAGAAGATCACCGAATCAGGCGTAGTCATTCTTGATGTTCGAAACCCAGGAGAGTTTATGGTGGGCCATATTCAAGGTGCAATAAATATTGATGTTGAAGGTGCAACATTTGATAGCGAAATAGCAAAGTTGGATAAATCTGCAACATATGCCGTTTACTGCCACAGTGGTCGCCGTTCGGGAATTGCTGTTGAAGCTATGCACCATGCTGGATTCAATAATCTTTTTAATTTGACTAATGGAATTGCAGACTGGCAAGCCAATAATCTTCCGCTGGTAACTTCATAATGCGCATAGTGGTAATTGGGGGAGTTGCGGGTGGAATGTCTGCTGCAACAAGACTTCGACGTCTAGATGCCAATGCAGAGATTATTGTTATTGAGAAGAGTGGCTATGTTTCATATGCCAACTGCGGTCTTCCATATTACGTAGGCGGAGTGATTGAAGAGGAAAGTGCTCTATTGCTGCAGACACCGGCGAGTTTGCATGCACGCTTTCGCTTGGATGTACGAGTAAATACTGAAGTTTTAGCTATTAATCCAAGCAAAAAGACAGTTGCAATTAAGAACTTAGATAGCCATGAAACCCATGAGATCGATTATGACAAGTTAGTTCTTAGCCCAGGCGCTTCACCAGTTGTGCCGCCAATCCCTGGTATTGAACGTGGAATGACTCTTCGTACCGTTGAAGATGTTGAAAAGATTGCAGATCGCGTCAGCGCTAAACCAGCTAGTGCAGTTGTTATCGGTGGGGGATTCATAGGGGTTGAAATCGCCGAAAACCTTGTTCACCGAGGAATTCCTACATCGTTGGTCGAAGCTACGGATCAGGTTTTGATGCCACTTGATCCAGAGTTGGCGACGCTTGTTGCCAAAGAGATGATTTCTCAAGGAGTGAATCTGTACTTAGGGTCAAGTGCTGTAAATATTGGCGCTGATTCTGTTGAGCTTTCAAATGGCCATACAGTTGCAGCTGAGATTGTCATACTTGCCATAGGCGTTCGCCCAGAAATCGGGTTAGCAAAGGCAGCGGGTTTAACTATCGGTAGTCGTAATGGAATACAAGTGGATGATTTTAATCGTACGAGCAATTACGATATTTATGCAGTCGGAGACGCCGCAGAAAAGACTGATGCATTAGATGGCAGTGCAACATTGGTGCCACTTGCAAACTTAGCCAATCGACATGGTCGAGTTGTTGCAGATCACATAGCAGGTCGAACGATACGTCCTGTTAAAACTATCGGTACAGCCATAGTTAAAGTCTTTGATTTAATGATTGCTACAACCGGATGGAACGAAAAGCGATTAAAAGCCGCAGGTCGCCCTCACCAATCCATTCACACGCATCCAAACTCACATGCAGGCTATTACCCAGATGCAAAACAGATGACACTTAAGTTGATCTTTGAACCGACAACGGGTGAAATCCTTGGAGCACAGGGCGTTGGACTAGAAGGCGTCGATAAGCGAATCGATGTGATCGCAACTGCAATTCGTGGCGGCATCACAGCTCCAGAACTTGCAGATCTAGAGCTTGCATATGCTCCACCATTTGGCTCAGCGAAAGATCCAGTAAATATGCTGGGATACATAGCTGAAAACGTTATATCTGGCTTAGTTCAGACTGCTCAGTGGAATGAGATCGAAGATTTCACATCACGCGGATATGAATTAATAGATGTTCGAAGTGCCGGTGAGTTCTCTAGGGGGCATATTCCTGGGGCTAAAAATATCTCAGTTGATGAAATCCGTGAGCGTCAGTCTGAAATAACACAGAAAAAGCTTCTCGTTAACTGTCAAGTAGGCCAGCGAGGTCACACTGCCGCGTTGCTACTCAAAGAACTTGGCTTCAATCCTGTAAATCTCGACGGTGGTTATCTCACATGGAGTAATTCACCAGCAGCAATAAATATAACCAATTAAGAAAAGGAACTATAAATATGTGTAGTAGAACAACATGTCGCAAATGCAGCAAACCAACATGGTCGGGTTGTGGCAATCATATTGAGATTGCACTCAAAGGAGTCCAGAAGAAGGATCGCTGTCAAGGACATCAAAATGATCCAGTCGAGCCGGGGTTCTTTAGCAAAATGTTTGGTAAGAACAAATAATTATCAAAGCGCGAATATTAGTAGCCGCACAGTTTTCACTGTTAGGACTGCTATTCCTAAAGCCAAAGGCCATGGTGCTCGTGGCTCCTTCCTGGGCACCTGGTCTGGCTTTAGTGCTTTATATTTTTGCCACGGTAATTCTGGGCTGCGCTTGGTATGTACTTCGTCCCTCGCTTCGAATTTCTCCGATTCCTAAGGAGGGTGCAGCGCTCATAACATCGGGTATTTATAGATTTATGCGTCACCCGATGTACGTAGGAGTTCTTCTCTTTGGTTTTGGATTATTAGTTACAAATATTAATTGGCCTTCGATTATTACTTGGATAGCCTTACTGATAACACTTATCTATAAAGCTCGTTTTGAGGATGGATTGCTGGCAATTAAACACGATTCGGCCGCTGGATATCAATCGAAAACTGTTGGACTAATGGGAAAGAAGCAAAGATAAAATGGCAACCGTAAACGTAAACGAGTCCGAGTTCGAACAACTGATTCTTGAGAAAGGCACGGTATTGGTCGATTTTTGGGCCGCATGGTGTGGACCTTGTCGTTCATTTGCGCCCGTTTATGAAGCAACTTCAGAGAAATATCCCGATCTAGCTTTTGCCAAAGTTGATACTGAAGCCGAACAATCTTTAGCGGCAGCAGCTGGCATTACATCAATCCCAACGTTAATGATTTTTCGCGACGGAATTCTTTTGTTTAGCCAACCAGGAGCGCTTCCAGGATCTGCACTTGAAGAGATAATTGGCAAAGTTGCCGAGTTGGATATGGATGAAGTTCGCAAGAAGATAGCTGAAGAGTCAGAGGAAAAATAGCGGTGATTGCCTCGCACCTATGGCGTGAAAAGTTAGAGTCATGGGCGATTCCGCAAGAGATTATTGATCAAGCCCCAGAGAGTCCTTGGATTCATCCGGCAGCCCTCTTTCAGGTGCCTCATGTTATTGAGATGAGTCCATCTCACGATAAAGCTTTTGAAGCGCTACCAGATAATGGTTCGTTATTAGATATTGGTTGTGGCGGGGGAATTGCTGCGTTTGCGATGGGTAAGAAAGCTGGCAGAGTCATAGGTATTGATCATCAACATCAAATGCTTGAAATGTTTACTGAAAATTCACAATCTCGCAATATCGATTCTGTAGTTCATGAAGGTTTTTGGCCAGCTATCTCTAATGAAGTTGAAGTTGCAGATGTTGTTGCAGCGCATCATGTCGTTTATAACGTCCTCGAGATCGTGCCTTTTATATCTGCCATGAATTCACATGCGCGAAAACGAGTTGTCATTGAGATGCCGCAGCACCACCCTTTGTCGAATCTAAATGTCGCGTGGAAACATTTCTGGAATTTGGATCGTCCGAATAAGCCAACTCCTAAAGATCTCTTGAATGTATTAAGTGAGATGGGTATAACTGCGCGCTTAGAACTCTGGGAGGGACAGATGCGCGCAGATCGTGATCTGGAACAAGCGGTTGAGTTCACCCGAATTCGATTGTGTTTACCGCCTTCGCGCGACGGCGAAGTCCGAGATTTTCTCATCGATCACCCACAGCCAGAGACTCGCGAACTAGCAACAATCTGGTGGAATGTAACAGGCTAATAAGGGGGGTTGCCCCTCTTTCTGCAAGTTTTGAGCGTAGAAGTAACCATTTCGTTACTTTAAATACCTATCTATCGAGTGGTCAGACCTCTAGATTTTGTGTGTTACCAGGTCTTGCACCCCTTGCAAAATTTGATGACCTTTCGAAAGTCTCATCTCTAGAGAATAGGAACACAATGTCAGAAGTTACAAATGGCATTTCCCGTCGTTCAGTACTTAAAGGTGCTGCAGTCGGCGGTCTTGGTCTAGCAGCTGGAGGATCACTCCTTGCAGGTTGTGGATCTAAGGCAACAGGTCCACTTGCATACGGTGCACGTTCCGTTGATGCCGGTCCTACTGCGCAGAACAAGGCGCTGATCGCTGCATACACAGCGAAAACTAAGAATGAAGTTACATATAACGCAACTGAATCAAATGCATTCCAGAACAACCTTTCACAGTATCTACAGGGAACACCTGACGATACTTTTGAATGGATGGCTGGTTATCGCATGCAGTTCTTTGCTGATCAAGGATTACTTGCAGATCTAACAGATGTGTGGGCCACCATTGGTGATCAGTATGCAGATAGTTACAAAATTGCATCAACTGGTTCAGATGGCAAGCAGTACTTTGTTCCGAAGTCTTGGTACCCATGGGGTATGCACTTCCGTAAGTCAATGTTTAAAGACTTAGGACTTAGTGCTGACACAGTTACAAACTGGGATGAATTCCTAAAGATGCTAGATGGCATGAAGAAGAAGGGTCTTGTTGGTTTCGCTGCTGGAGATAAAGGCGGCTGGGAAGCAATGGGAACATTCGATATCTTGAATGCTCGTATCAATGGATATCAATTCCACGTGGATCTTTTGGCCGGCCGCGAAAAGTGGACCGATGCAAAGGTTCTCGATGTATTTACTCACTGGGAGCAGTTAATTCCTTACATGAATCCAAACGTTCTAGATCTCGAGTGGGATGGCGCTATGCAGCTGCTTCTACAGAAGAAGGCTGGATCAATGCTTATGGGTTCATGGTTCGGCGG
>JBMOET010000071.1:0-5229 GCA_049314595.1 Candidatus Planktophila sp.
ATGGCGCCACCAGGAGACAAGTCTTTTGGTACATCACAATGCCGCTGTTAAAGCCAGCCCATCTTTTTGTAGTTGCAACTGGAATGATTGGCGCTCTGCAACTCTATGATCAGGCAATTTTGGCGGGTGGCGCCGATGGCAGCCCTGACTATTCTTTGATGACCGTAGTTCTCTATATTTACAATGCCTGCTTTAGAAAATTTGAGTTTGGGTATGCAAGTGCCATCGGCGTGATTCTCTTTATAATCATCTTTTCTCTTACCGTTCTTCAGAAGTCACTTTTCGGTTCTGCAGCGTGGAAAGCGGATAACTGATGAGTAAAGTGCGCAAATATAGCTTCTATTCCCTTTTGATCTTCTATTCAATCTTGACCATTGTTCCTTTTCTCTGGTCTCTTAGTACATCTTTTAAACCTTCAGATGAGGTTTATCAGAGCAACTTAATACCCGATCAACCGACGATGAAGGCGTATGCGACCGTATTTGGCAAAATTCAACCAAATTTTCAAACGCTTTTTGCGAACTCTCTTTTTATAGCCTGTGGAGTCGTGATTCTGCACTTAATTTTTGCGGCATTAGCCGGGTATGCCTTTGCTCGCCTTAGGTTCCCAGGCCGCGATGTTCTATTTTTTGTCGTTCTAGGCTGCATGATGATTCCCGATCAACTGCGCTTAGTTCCAATGTACCAATTGCTTGTAAAGATGGGTCTCATCAATACCGGCCCAAGTAATTATTTAGCCATCTTTCTCATCAAAGCTATCAGTGCAGCTGATGTTTTTCTTATGCGCCAATATTTCCTGACCATGCCCAAGGAGATGGAAGATGCGGCAAAGATAGATGGCGCAGGACCGTTCCAGCTTTTCACGCGCGTGATGCTGCCTAATGCTGCTCCAGTTTTGGCGACGGTAGCGATTTTAACTTTCCAGGGAACCTGGAATGACTTGTTCTGGCCTTCCATTGTTTTGCAAAGTCCATCGCATTGGACACTTCCATTTGGAATTCTGCAGTTTAAAGGCCAATTCTCGACAGACTGGCCGCCCATAATGGCGTTAGTTGTTCTTTCTACCGTTCCCATCCTTGCCCTCTACACATTCGGACAGCGCTACATCATCAATGTTCAACTCGCATCCTCGGCGAAGGGTTGAGTATGAACACTTTGAAAGACCGTAAAGTGTCATCGGCATTTCGTGCAGCGCTGGGCCTGGTATGGGATTTACATGTTAGAGCGATCCCTACCGCAATGATCTGGGCTATTTCGCTGATGTTTATTTTTCAGAGTCCTAGCCTGCTCATGAAGCTCATCTGTTCGATCATATGCTCGGTAATTTCATTGATTAATACTGCCATAGTGAAGTTTTCGACCCCTAGTGTCACGCTACGGAAGCTAGTAAAAACATCGGAGTTTCAAAGGATCCTGTTACTTAACATTTTGTTAGGAATCTTATTTGTTGTTGCCCTCAATAATGCGCTTAATATGATTCCGACGCCAATATGGTTATCACTTGTTATTAAGTCAATCGTTCCCTCACTGTTTATCTTATGGATGGGAATGATGATTATTTTTAATCCAATATTCATTGTGAATACAGCAACTGAGAGTTCAAAAACCGCTTCAGAAATGTTTTTCGATTATTTAAGGAGTGAAAAGAGAGTGATTGCATTGACTTTCTTTATCATACTTGCACTTGCACCTTTAATTTTTCCCTTTATATGCATCGCCCTCACCTTAACGCAGGCTCATACAGTCAGAAACTTTCAGGAGCTCAACTCAACATTTACAAGTAAGGAAGATATTCACAATGGATGAGTTGAAGGCTGGCGAAAAAACAGTTAATTATGAAGTCATTTTAGAAGACAATGATTCGGCTTTAAACCCAGCCAATAGGCCACACATAGACGAAGCCGTCGAGATGATTCTTGGCAGCGCACATGGTTTTGAAGTCCCATTTGCCGCAGTACCTTTGAAAGAGCACAAGAATTTACCTGAGCAGAATCTTTACAGTTGCCTTTTTGGGCGGGATTCTTTACTTATTGCAGATTTACTTTTCAACGTTAAGCCACATTTGCGGATGAATGTTATTCAGGCCCTAGCACTCGTTCAAGGCTCCACAGTTGATTACAAAAGTGAAGAGGAGCCGGGACGAATAGCCCACGAAGTAAGAACTATTGATGATCCAGTTGCGCGGAAGCTTCAAGATGAAGGCGATTGGAAGTTCCCTTATTATGGTTCGGTTGATGCAACCTTGATTTGGATGAAACAGGTTTCTAAGGCCGCAGAAGCCGATCCCTCGATTCTAGACATCATGGTTGGTGGTCTTGCTCTGTGGGAGCGATTTATTGCCTCTACACAGTGGCTCGTCACGCGCCTTGATACATCATCTGGTTTCATCGAATCATCTCGATCAAATCCCAAAGGCATCGCCAATCAAGTGTGGAAGGACTCTGGTGATTCCTACATGCATGCCAATGGAGTTCTCGCTCGTGGTGACTCAACAGCATCTGTTGAAACTGTAGGTGAGACGTATGATGCAATTCTTGCGGCGGTAGCAGTTCAGTTGTTGAAACCGAGTAAGAAGTGGCCACTGTCAACCTCTGAACTCTCCAAATTAGCGCGGCATGTGCAGCTCTCTTTAATCGGACATTTTTGGATGGGTGATAGTTTTGCTCTAGGCCTTGAGCGATCTCCCGATGGTGGAGTTACCAAATTTGAATCCTTAGCCAGCAACCAAGGTCGACTTTTAGATTCAGGTGTCATTTCCGGCGATGAATTTAGTCAATACCGTAATGCGATTGCCGCAGTTATGACTGATAGTTCGATGTTAGGCGATAGCGGTTTACGCACACTTGCACGCACTCATGTTTCTTACAGACCTGGGGGTTACCACACAGGTTCAGCATGGCCATTCGATGGCGTGTTAACGGCGCGCGGACTGCTAAAGCATGGTTTCATAAAGGAATCCCAGCAGGTGCAAGCTAGAATCAAAAATGCAATTGAATCTTCAGGGGGATACCCTGAGTTTTTCCGAGGTGATTGGCCCGAGAAAGATTTAATTAACCGTTTTATTCAGGATGTACAATTTGACGATGAAAGCGGAGTGCGTGCGCATACAAATCGAATTGCACAGCCACCTCAAATTATCCAAGGCTGGACCGTTGCCGCCTATTCGTGGCTTACTAGTAGAGATTGATTGCACAGTAGTTAAGAAACCAGACATGAGTTATAGATAATGGATAAAGCAAGAGCTTCAATTGTTTCAGTTGCAAAAGCAGCTGGCGTCTCACTACAGACCGTATCAAATGTACTTAACTTTCCGGAAAGAGTTCGCCCAGAAACCCGCGATAAAGTACTGCAAGCAATTGACAAGCTTAACTACACGCCAAATTTATCGGCTCGCCGTTTACGGTCTAATCGATCGTCCTCTATCGCTGTACGCGTTGACTCAAATGCCCCTATCGGAAAGGGCTCAGACGCTCTCTATTCGGGATATATTCAAGATGAATTCGTGTATGAACTTGTGCGGACTTGCGAGATTCGCAGTATTAAGGTTTTTACATATACATGCGAGCAAGATGAAAATGAAGTAGAAAAGTTATCAAAACTCATTGATTCACGTGACGTTGATGGTTTTCTTTTAACATCCACAGTAGAAGGTGATCCGCGTTTAAAATACCTATTAAGCAGAAATGTCCCATTCTTGAGTTTCGGAAGGCCATGGGGAAGTACTCCCGAATTTGCTAATTCATATCCCTGGATCGATGTTGATGGCGCTAGTGGAACGAGGGATGCAACAAAGATGTTTTGGAAACTAGGTCATCGAACAATTGGATTCCTAGGTTGGAAAACTACTAATCCAAATCCCGCTAAACCCAAAAGCGTTGCCGATGATCGTCTACTTGGCTGGTCACAGGCCTACGCCGAACTGATAGGTCTTAAATCCAAAAAATCCAGCCGTGATCTGTGCGAATTGGGAGATGAATCTATTGCAAGCGCACGTGTATCAACGGCTAAGTTATTAGCCCGTCATCCCGAACTCGATGCGATTGTCTGTGCCAGTGACACATTGGCACTAGGTGCTCAAATGGAAATTTCCAGATTAAAGAAATCAATTCCAGTCTCTGGTTTTGATAATAGCCCTACATCTAAGGCCTTTAATTTCTCATCGTTGGATCAAAATATTTCTGAAGTTGCATCCCTGGCCTTAAAGGTTCTTATGGGCGAAGAGGGACATTCGATTAAGAAGCTCAATCCACCTAACCAAGTAAGTGAACCTAATTTAATCATCCCACCCAGATTGATTATCCGGTGATTGGGAATTACTCCGATTAATGGATTAATTCCCAATCACTGAGCGAACATTTCCATTAAGTCTTTAGATACTAGCCATATGGTGAAGTAGTCCACCTGTTTTGAATTTGAGCGCTGGAGTCTTAGACCAGACATCCATGGCATCATCAAAGCTCTTAGGATTTGCATGGAACTTATCAAGCATCGCACCGTATGCAGCCGTACTTTCGAACTCAACGGCATAGAGCCACGCTCCGATGAACTAAGCAGGCATCACCGGGGGAGCAGCGATTGCAGAAGGCAATACGAGCTCGGGTTTAACTGGCTCATCTCCCGCTAAATCTTTTAAAACTTTGTCAACGGTTTTAATGACGCTATCAAGGCCATTTTCTGCCGCATCTATTGCTTGAGCTAAAAATCTATTGAACTCTCGGCCAACGCTGACATCAAATAAAATTCCCGATGTTTTCTGGCGATTGCTGACATTAAAGATGTAATCACTCTCATCCTCTGAAGTCGCTGCACCATTCCACTTAGCAAAGGCCCACTCTTTGGTGTTGTACATTCCATTAAACATAATGCGATCGGTGGAGAGCACAACATCGCCAACCTCTTTATATGCCTGTATGGCATCCCCGGGCACAAATGTTCCACGCATAGCGCCGACTCGATATCGAATTCCGGCAGCAATGGGAATGCTTAACCCCTGACTGCCTCCAACATATTGACCAGGTGTTCTACCTGCTTCATGAAACTGTCCGCGCCCACTCCAGATAACAATCTCTCCAGGTTTTTGCACCGCTAAATTAGACACCGCATCTTCACCTTTAATCGCGCTCTCAAAGGCCGCCTTTATCTTCTTAAAGATCTCGATATCACCAGCCCATTTAGCGCGCTGATACTCGTAGTCACTCATTGCGCTCTTGAACTCACGCTTGGCTTTTC
>JBMOET010000072.1:0-5222 GCA_049314595.1 Candidatus Planktophila sp.
CTTGAAACCTGCACCGGAACTTACACAGCTAACACGTGCAGCGCTGGGGCAAGTGCAGTTACACCCGGAAGTTCACACAGCGTGGCCATCGCCGCAGGGGGTCAAGTGCGCATGAAGGTGACGTTATCTGTCAATGACTTAGTAACTACGATTAATGACGCATTGTCAGTCTCGGTTGCAAGATCGCAGGTCCGTTCAGGAATCACAACCACTTCTTAACGTAGTTAAACCCAGGGGCTTAGGCTTAATCAACTACCCACGTATCGCCAGAGTTAAGTAGCTTTTCTAAATCACCAGCACCTGCAGAATCAATGATAGATGTGACTTGATCATTGACCATCGCTGAATAACCAGGACGTTCAACATCACGGAAGATTCCTATAGGTGTGTGCTCTAGAGATGAGCCCGATAAACGCGATAGGGCAAAGGCGTATGAAGGGTCAGAGGCATGTGCATCGTGAATAACTAACTGCGATTCATCGATAGTCGATAGCTCTACAAGCTTTAAGGCTGCGCCATCTCGAATCACGCCAAAGGTAGATGACTTGATCGGCTGTCCATGAATCATCTGCAGCAATGAACCCTCTTTAGTCTCATTGTCCTTAACTTGATCAAATGCCCCATCATTAAAGATTGGGCAGTTTTGATAGATCTCAATGAGTGCAGAGCCTTTATGGGCAGCGGCTTGACGCAAGACCTCAGTTAAATGCTTGCGGTCACTATCGATAGTTCGCGCAACAAATGTTGCTTCGGCGCCGATTGCAAGTGAGACTGGATTAAATGGAGTATCTAACGAGCCATAAGGCGTAGACTTTGTAACTTTGCCTTGCTCACTCGCAGGTGAGTACTGACCTTTAGTTAAGCCATAGATTCGGTTGTTAAACAACAATATCTTTAACTCAACGTTGCGGCGCAGAGCGTGAATTAAATGGTTTCCACCAATCGACAAAGCATCACCATCACCGGTAATGACAAAGACAGTTAAATCAGGACGAGTGATTGCAAGGCCCGATGCGATGGCTGGTGCACGTCCATGAATCGAGTGCATACCAAATGTATTGAGGTAATACGGAAAGCGTGATGAACAGCCGATACCTGAGATAAAAACGATGTTCTCGCGTGGGATTCCAAGCTCAGGCAAGAAGGCTTGCATGGTCGAAAGCACAGAGTAGTCACCGCAGCCTGGGCACCAACGAACCTCTTGGTCGGATGTGAAATCCTTTTTAGTCAAAGTTACATCAGTCATTGTGAAGTACTCCCATCGCAGCTTCGACTAGTTCGGCCGTAGTAAATGGCAGACCGCGCACCATGTTGTATCCCACAATGTCCTTTAAATACTTAGATCGCAGCAACATAGCTAGCTGGCCTAGGTTCATTTCGGGAGTAACAACGCTCTCGTATTTTTCTAATACTGCGCCTAAGTTTTTTGGGAATGGATTGATGTACTTAAGGTGAGCTTGAGCAATCTTTTCGCCATTGTTGCGAAGGGTTTCAACTGCCGATGCAATAGGGCCATACGTTGAACCCCACCCAAGGAATAAGACCTTGGCATCATTAGTTGGATCATCGACTTCGATATCTGGAACTTCGATGCCATCGATCTTGGCTTGACGTGTGCGCACCATAAAGTCGTGATTAGCTGGCTCGTAATTAATCTCACCAGTCTTATCTTGCTTTTCGATTCCACCAATACGGTGTTCGATTCCCTTAGTGCCAGGAATCGCCCAAGGACGTGCCAGAGTCTTTGGGTCGCGCTCATACGGCAAGAAACTCTCTTGACTCTTTGCAAAATCTACCGATAGATCTGGCAGGGTTGCAACATCTGGAATCATCCATGGCTCTGAACCATTTGCAATATATCCATCGGATAATAAAAACACTGGAACCCGATACGTAGTTGCGATTCGTACTGCTTCCATTGCCATCGTAAAGCAATCACTTGGAGTTGATGCAGAGATAACGGCCGCTGGAGATTCACCATTTCGTCCAAACATCACTTGCAGTAAATCGGCCTGTTCAGTTTTAGTTGGTAGACCCGTTGATGGTCCACCACGTTGAACATCAACAATGATGAGTGGAAGTTCTAACATCACACCTAGGCCAATCATCTCGCTCTTGAGCGCAATTCCTGGGCCAGATGTTGTGGTCACACCAAGTGCTCCACCATAAGAAGCACCGAGTGCTGAGCCAACTGCAGCGATTTCATCTTCGGCCTGGAAAGTTATGACGCCGAACTTCTTATGCTTTGAGAGCTCATGCAAAATATCTGATGCTGGAGTAATTGGATATGAGCCAAGAAATAACTGAAGATTTGCCGCTTTAGCACCTGCGATTAGGCCATAGGCAAGTGCGATATTTCCGCCAATGTTTCGATAGACCCCCGGTGGCATGTGTGCTGGTGCAACTTCATAGGATGTAGCAAAGTCTTCACTGGTCTCCCCGTAGTTCCAACCGGTGCGATATGCAATTAAGTTGGCCTCTAAAATATCGGGCTTCTTGCCAAACTTAGCCTTTAAGAAGGACTCCGTCGCCTCGGTTGGACGGTGATACATCCATGACAGTAGTCCTAGGGCAAACATATTCTTAGCTCGCTCGGCCTCTTTACGAGATAGTGGCAGAGCAGCTAATGCTGCAACTGTCATAGAGGTTAATGCAACGGCGTGAATCTTGTAACTGCTCAGTGATTCATCTTCTAGCGGATTAGTTTCATATCCGACTTTAGATAAGTTACGTGTCGTGAACTCATCTTTATCGACGATGATTGTTGCACCGCGAGGAATATCTTTAATGTTTGCTTTTAGAGCTGCAGGATTCATTGCAACTAATACATCTGGTGCATCTCCGGCAGTGAGTACATGGTGATCTGCAAAATGGAGTTGGAAGGATGAGACACCGGGCAACGTGCCTTGAGGTGCGCGAATCTCAGCCGGGAAGTTAGGAAGCGTAGATATATCATTTCCTAAACTGGCAGTATCCATTGTGAAGCGATCACCAGTTAATTGCATACCGTCTCCGCTGTCGCCAGCAAATCTGATAATTACGGATTTAACGGCGACAGTAGGTTTGCTCATGTGCATTATCTTGCCACCGCAAGGCCGTTAGGTCAGTAGTTTTTGAGAATCTCTTGCATCACTTTTAGCCTTTTCTGAGAGTTAGCCCTAAAGACGCATAGCTACTTTCTAAGAATTACACGGATTCGCTGTGAAACTCTGGCACCTAATCTCACTAATTGCCTACGAATTGGGATTCGCAAGACCTTGGCTGCAGCGGGTTCATCGGGGGTCATTACATCGCGCAGTGCAGGTGAGTTTTGATCTAGCGAATCGGCGATAAGGTCGATATTTGCCGCCATAGATATTCCGCGAACAATCTGTTCCTGATCGGCATCTTTGGCATCAGCAATAAGAGTTTCTGCAAGTGCGGCACTGGCTTCGCGCGCATCGGAAGTTGCGCTTTGATGTGAATCATCCTGGCTAGGACCAACTTCTTCAAACTTAGAAGAGATCGCATAGCTTGCTGCAGATAGCGCCACCGCGATTGCTTTTTGAGTTGAATCGGCGATTCCCCCACTTACAGCGGAATCAAATAATGTTCGTGCAATTGTTCGGATCTCTACAACGGTGTGCTCAAGTGCAATTCCTTGAATGTAGAGCTCTTCAGCCTCATCCTTTCTGGCAGTTGGAAACCACCGTGCATGTCCACGCGCCTCAACTGATTGCGCACGCAGTTCTGGAATCTCTTCATTTAATAGACGTGCACTAGCTAGCCAGTTACCAGCATCTTTTTGGGTGTAACCAGTTGCAACGCCTTCAGACATGGTTGCAAGTAAAGCCGCCGCCTTAACGCTGACTCGTTTGATTTGATCAAGTGAGCGACCAATAGGAGTTTTGTGGTGAGAAAAATATGAAAAGAAGATTGCAATACCGGCGCCAATGAGGGTCGAAGTCAATCTGTGTAAGGCTGTGCTTTCGGATAACCCGGGGCCAATAACAATGAGCGCGGTGACCGGAACATTTATTGAAGCGACTTCACCTAAGTGAAGTGCGCGTGCCACAACTGCGCACATAATGATGGTGATGCCGACTGAAATAAATCCAAAATCAAAGAGAGCGACCGCCGTGAGGGCAACCGATGCGCCAATGGCGGTACCAACAATCTGCCCAAAGCCTTCGCGAAGTGATTTGTGCAGTGAAATGCGAATACTTAAGGTGCAGACAATTGCTGCAACAACACCACCATTGGCTACTAATTGATCACCTACTGCCCACGCCGTGGCACCTGCTAATCCAGCTACAGCTATCTGTCTGACCCATGCTCGACGCGCAGTAAAGAGAGTGATTACCCTTTTGATTCCACTCTTGACTGCGCTCATAATGTTTGAAGTCTACCTATCTGTATGCCATGGTTATGATGTGGGCATGAGAAAAGCCATCGCCATAGCCCTGTGTGCGGTATTTCTTTCTCCGTTGACTTCAATGGCTATGGGCTCAGGCGATAAGTTCTCTGATGCTCAGACTGGACTTACCTATACGGTCTACAAGCCAAGCAATACCTTGGGTTTATCGGCCAGTAAGTTCCAATTGATTTCATGTGGCATGGGCAGTGAGCAGTGGATTTATGTGAAGTACGGCGGCACAACTCGCTACTTAGAGATTATGCAGACGATGGCCGGCGTTAAATGCTCTGATCCAGGTTTATCTAAATACCTGAAAACTCTGTCCATTAATGGAATCAGCGCGAAGTTATATGTCTATTGTGATCCAACTAAGCCGGCAGCATTTAAAAAATGCAGTACAGCCGATATTGGCCGCCTAGGTGGCTACTTAATCTTTACTAATAAGGCAGCTAAGAATCTAAAGCGAACTGAGATTCAAGTGCAAGCTATAGGTGGAATCACCTATGCCCAACTTTTGACCGTTGCAAAGTCACTTAAGACCGTTACTGCTAGCGGAAAGATGTCACAGGTTCTTCCACCTGTCATGATCGACCCTGCAACTACTGCCCAAGTATCGGTAAAACTTGGTAACTCTGTTGTCTTTAGCGTGCCCGATCCGGATCAGTGGAGCGCTGAAGTTGCCGATTCAACTATCGCTGAATTTATTCCTGGTGGTGATCAAGGTAGTTATACGACCAATCCAGCTGTCAAAGCCTTAAAAATAGGCATTACTACCATTCACGTCACCCACGGAAGCGATGTCTTTGAAATTCAACTAACCGTTACT
>JBMOET010000073.1:0-4838 GCA_049314595.1 Candidatus Planktophila sp.
TAACAGCATTGCCATCAAACCACGCATTGAGCATCGCCTTTAAATCACTGCCAACCGTGTGTCCGCAGACCGAGACAAATCCAACCGCTCCGACAGATAGAAGTGGAAGATTGAGAATGTCATCGCCTGAATAGACAGGGATTCCGCAACGCTTGATGACCCACGAAGTTGCCGCAACATTTCCTTTGGCATCTTTGAGCGCAACGATCGATGGATGTTCAAAGAGTTCAACGATTGTGTCAGATTCAATCTCTACGCCCGTACGCCCGGGAATGTCATAGAGCATCATCGGCAGACCCGTTGCATTGGCCATCGCTAAGAAGTGCGCTTTGATTCCAGCCTGTGGTGGTTTGTTGTAGTACGGAGTAACAACCAGAATTCCATCAGCGCCTGCTGCTTCACTGCGCTTTGCCTGATTAATTGAGTAATCAGTTTCATTATCACCTGCACCAGATACGACCTTGATTGAAGAGCCCACAACTTTCTTAACAACTTTAATAATCTCCTCTTTCTCGGAGGATTTAGTTGTAGGGGCCTCACCTGTCGTGCCATTAACGACGATTCCATCATGGCCGGTATTAACGAGATGATCGGCGATTTTCTCTACGCCATTCCAATCAATGCTTCCATCTTTATTGAAGGGAGTGACCATCGCGGTCAACATTCGACCAAAAGGCGCTGGTGTACTCATGCGCCTAACTCTACTCGTACTAAGGTGCTATTCGTCCAGATTTTTCGAATGCGCCGTATGTAAGAGGCATTAATTTCGCGAATTCAGCCTCCATTTTCTCGGCCACCATCTCGATTTCGCGTTGAGGGTAGCTAGGAAAATGTGAGCCCTCGCGGGATGTACGAAGTGATAAAAAGTTCATCAAAGCGCGTGCATTCATCGTGACATACATCGATGAATACGTTGCAACCGGTAACACAACGCGTGCGACTTCACGAGCGATGCCAGCATCGAGCATTTTTTGGTAACTTTCATACGCCACCGTATATGCATCTTTCATCGCTTGAATCGAGAGTTCGAACTGCTCCGTTGTTCCATCTTCAAAAGTGTAAGCGCCTGTCTTTCCAACCTGAAGCAGTTTGCGCTCTTTCGAAGGAATATAAAAAACAGGCCTTAGTTCGCGATAGCGACCGCTTTCTTCATTGTATGAAGCGATTCGATGGCGCATGAATTCGCGAAAGACAAATATCGGAGCTGAGACAAAAAATGTCATCGATGTGTGTTCAAAAGGAGATCCGTGACGCTCGCGCGCTAAGTAATTGATCAATCCTGCTGAGCGAGTTGGATCCTCACCGATCTCATCCATTGACTGTTCACCAGCAGTTGAAACTCGCGCCGCCCAAATAACATCGGCATCACTAGCGCTGGATTTAATAAGTTCTACAGTCATATCGTCGCGGTAAATAATCTCTTCACTCATGGCATGACCTTATCTAGGTAAGAGTTGGAGGCTTTGGATATCTAAGGCAGAATGTCCGCGTGTCCAAAATTGAATCCATCACACTCCGTGATTCGCTGAGCGTCTCCCTGACTGTTGGTGCCTATGGGGTCGCATTTGGTGCAGCATCGGTTGCCAATGGATTTTCAGTTCTTCAGAGCTGCCTCTTATCTCTGCTGACATTTTCAGGTGCATCCCAATTTGCAGTAGTCGGTGTGATAGGTGCAGGGGGCGGTGCCATAAGCGCAATCGCAACTGCATCACTACTTGGAATTCGAAATGGTTTATATGGCGTAATCATGGCGCCTCGATTGAAAGTTAAAGGCTGGCGTCGAATTGTCGCTGCACAGATAACAATCGATGAATCTACTGGCGTTGCTCTAGGCGCCGAAAAAAGAAGCGACTCCGCTATGCGGCAGGGGTTTTGGCTAACCGGTTTTGGCGTATTTTTCTTCTGGAATCTCTTTACGCTGGCAGGAGCTTTGGGAGCTCAAGCGATGGGCGATGCCCGTGCTTGGGGTCTAGATTCTGCAGTACCCGCAGCCTTCTTGGGATTGCTCTGGCCACGACTTGAGAAAACTAGTGATCGCGCTTTGGCTGTTGTATCGATTCTCTTTGCAATCGCGATGACTCCGTTATTGCCAGCTGGATTGCCGATAATTGCGACGGCTTTTATAGCCATAGTGGTTGGCTTTCGACGATGAGTGCATTCTGGATCGCAACTATTGGTACCAGCGTAATTGCCTTTATTTTAAAGTTCACTGGCCATTCGATTCCACAGCATTGGCTTGATAATCCAAGACTTCAAAGAGTCAATACATTGATTCCTATCGCTCTATTGAGTGCGTTAGTTGCAGTGCAAACATTCACATCAGAAAGTAAGGTACTGATTGACCATCGCCTTGCCGGAGTAAGCATCGCCGTTCTGGCATTGATACTTAAGGCACCATTTCCAGTTGTCGTTATTTCTGCCGCGTTGACTTCGGCAGCAATCTATAACTGGCTCTAAATTACGCCCAACGAACTCAGTTTGGCCTTTAAATCGATATCCGATGGTTCAGTCAAATGTGTTCCATCGGCAAAGACGATAACTGGAATTGATCTCATTCCGCCATTAATCTCAATTACCTTATCGGATGCAGCAGTATCTGCTTCAATATCAATGAGTGTGTATTCGACATTGAGTTCATCGAGCAAGCGCTTTGAGCGTCGGCAGTCGCCGCACCATTCTCCGCTGTACATGATGATTTCTTGGTTTGCCACGTGTGTTACTCCCTTTACATGAATTTATCGAGGCCATGCGTAAGCCCCGGTGCAGATATAACTTTACGTACTCCCAGTAAGACACCTGGCATAAATCCAACGCGATCTATTGAATCGTGACGAATGGTCAAAGTTTCACCTAAACCGCCAAAGATAACTTCTTGATGAGCAACCAAGCCTCGAGCTCGAACCGAGTGGACTGGAATATCCCCCACTAGCGAGCCGCGAGCACCATCTAAAGACGTCGTGGTTGCATCTGGCATCGGTGCTAATCCGGCAGACTTACGCGCATCACTCATTAACTGCGCAGTACGCGCTGCGGTTCCACTAGGTGCATCGACTTTATCTGGATGATGTAGCTCGATAATTTCAGCAGATTCAAAGTATTGGGCTGCTTTCGTTGCAAACTCCATCATCAAGACTGCGCCAATTGCAAAGTTTGGAGCAATCAGGACTCCTACTGATGGATTCTGCTTACAAATTTCTGCAACTACTGCAAGTTTTTTATCATCAAAGCCCGTAGTACCAACAACTACATGGATTCCATTGTTAATGAGAAAATCTAAGTTAGCCATAACAGAGTCAGGCGTAGTGAAATCAACAACTACATGTGTTCCTGACCCAATCAACTGATCTAGCGAATCGCCCAAATCTAAGGCGGCAATAAGTGACATCCCGGGTTCAGCTTCTACGGCCTTAACGACCTCGGCGCCCATGCGACCCTTGGCCCCTAACACTGCAACATTTATCATTTCAATACCTTCTCAAACTTAGTGGTGTTCTTAAATGGTCCAACTAGTGCAAGCGTAGGCGTTTTAGTCAGATAGGCGCTTGCAATTTCGCGTATGTCTGCCTCATTAACCTTTGAAACCGCCTTTAAAATATCATCGAAGCCCATTATCGCTCCGTAGACAATCTCATTTTTTCCGATACGGCTCATGCGAGAACCTGAATCCTCTTGACTGAGAACAAGTGAGCCCCGAACAGCGCCTTTGGCCCGTTCAATCTCTTCATGTGACATTCCATTATCTGCAACATCGGCTAAGACTTCGCGAATAATCTCTAGGACCTCTACCGCTTTATCTGGTTTGCAGCCTGCATAGAAACCAATCTGGCCGCTTCCAGCAAACTGTTGAGCATAGGCATAGACCGAATATGCAAGACCACGCTTCTCACGAATCTCTTGGAATAAACGCGAGGACATTCCACCGCCCAGGGCCGATGCCAAAATTCCCATCGCAAAACGGCGATCATCATGGCGGGCAACACCCTCCATGCCATAAAACATATGAGCCTGTTCAGTTGGTCTAGATATTAATCCAACGCTCTGCTGGGCCGCTTTCTTAGGCGCAGTATTAGGGCGAAGAACTGGCACGCCCGTAACATCTAAGAATCCATCGCACGACAATGCCTTTTCAACCATTGCAACAACTCGCTTGTGGTTGATATTTCCAGCTACGGCGACAACTAAATCTTGTGGAAGGTAGCGCTTCTTGTAATAGTTAAAAACGCTTTTACGTGACATCGAGTTAATTGAATCTACAGTTCCCAGAATTGGACGCCCTAACGGGGTATCACCAAAGTAAGTTTCGGCATAGAGATCATGCACTAAATCGCTGGGGTCATCATCGCGCATCGCGATTTCTTCTAGAACTACTTTGCGTTCGGCATCGACATCTAGTGCTGTAACGATAGAGGAGGTAATTAAGTCGCTAATGACATCGATAGCCATAGGTAAATCAGTATCGATGACACGAGCATAAAAACAGGTGTACTCCTTGGAAGTGAAGGCGTTCATCTCTCCACCAACAGATTCAATCGAGGATGAAATCTCCAAAGCTGTGCGTCTTTTGGTTCCCTTAAACAGTAAATGCTCTAGAAAGTGAGAAGCCCCAGCAACTGCCGGGGTTTCATCACGCGAACCAACATTGACCCAGATACCAATAGCGGCGCTGCGTACCGAAGCAACTTCTTCAGTAACGATACGCAGACCGCTAGGTAAAACTGAGCGACGTACGCTCATTTATTCGGCTGAACCAGTTGTTCCATCTTCAAGAACTGGAACCAAAGACAACTTGCCCTTTGGATCAATCTCGCCGATTTCAACTTGAATCTTGTCGCCAACCT
>JBMOET010000074.1:0-4829 GCA_049314595.1 Candidatus Planktophila sp.
TAGCTGCTGGCTTCTTCGCAGCAACCTTCTTCTTTGCTGGAGCCTTCTTAGCTGCCTTCTTAGCAACTGGCTTTGCAACAGCCTTAACAACTGGCTTTGGTTCTGGCTTCGGAGCAGGTCCAAGCTTGCGCTCGCCTGAGATGACATCTTTCAAGCCCTTTGCCGGCAAGAAACGAGCCTTCTTTGAAGCTTTAATCTTGATTGTCTCGCCAGTGAATGGGTTACGTCCCATACGTGCCTTGCGATCAACCTTCTTGAACTTTCCGAAATCATTAATCATCACATCTTCGCCTTTGTGGAGCGTGCGAACGATTGTGTCAAAAACGATGTCTACAGCGTGTGCTGCTTCCTTCTTGCTGTCGTTGAAGTGTGGTGCCAACGCCGCAATGAATTGGGCCTTATTCATTGAATTCCCCTTATTTACGCGTAAATGTTAAGCAACTGCTTAACGTGTTCATAAACTTACGCGCACAAGTTGATTGTTAGCGCTATTAACCTAGGCGTGTCGCAATATTTATTTTTTCAATAATGTGTAAAAAACCTATGTAATACGCATAGAAAAACTCTCAAGGAGCACTTGAGGGTTCATTATGGAGTAAAACCTTCACACAAAAACCATTGATTTACGCTTGTTTATCACTTGATTGGAAGAGTTAAAGGCTTATGCGATGCGCGAGTTTGCTCAAACGCATCGATAAAATCACTGTTTTTAACTGTCAAACCGATGTCATCTAGGCCTTCCATGAGACGCCACCTGGTGTAATCATCGATTGCGAATTCAAGCACAACACCGTTATATGAAACCTTACGGCTTTCCAAATCGACAGTTATCTGAGTTGTGGGATCAGCTTCAATTGCAGCCCATATCGCTTCTACATCACTCTGCTCAAGAATCACAGTGAGCAGACCACCCTTTAATGAGTTACCACGGAAAATATCCGCAAATCGACTAGAGATCACAACTTTAAAACCGTAATTTTGTAACGCCCAGACTGCATGCTCGCGTGATGAACCTGTACCAAAATCAACTCCAGCAACAAGAATTGTTGCAGCTTTATACTCAGGTTGATTAAGAACGAATTCTGGATCATTGCGCCAAGCGGCGAATAAACCATCTTCAAATCCACTGCGCGCTACACGCTTTAAATAGACTGCTGGGATTATTTGATCAGTGTCAACATTACTTCGACGAAGTGGAACTGCACTGCCTGTATGAGTGATGAACTTATCCATTTTTACTCCCTTACAAATCTGCCGGTGATGAAAGAGTCCCACGAAGTGCAGTTGCTGCTGCAACGAGCGGGCTTACCAAGTGAGTGCGTCCGCCTTTACCTTGACGCCCTTCAAAGTTTCTATTTGAAGTTGAAGCCGATCTCTCTCCTACTGCTAATTGATCAGGGTTCATTCCAAGACACATTGAACAGCCAGCATTTCGCCACTCAGCACCGGCGTCAATAAATACTTTATCCAACCCTTCGGCCTCTGCCTCTAAGCGAACACGGGCAGAGCCAGGTACGACCAACATGCGAAGCGTTGATGCAATTTTTTTACCTTTTACAACTTCAGCAGCCGCACGTAAATCTTCGATTCGACCATTAGTACATGAGCCAAGAAAAACAGTGTCAATGGCTATCTTTTTAAGTGGTGTACCCGCTTCTAAGCCCATATAAACCAATGCTCGCTCTGCCGCTCCGCGCGCTTCTTCGTCTGCAATGTCAGCAGGATTGGGGACATTTGAATTTAATGGCGCCCCTTGTGCTGGATTAGTACCCCAAGTTACAAATGGTTCAAGTTCGTCTGCATTGAGATTTACTTCAACATCAAATTTTGCATCTGTATCGGTAAATAAAGTTTTCCAATAAGCAACCGCTGCATCAAAATCTTCTGGTGCGTGTGGCTTGCCGGCGATGTAATCAAAAGTAGTTTGATCTGGAGCAATAAGACCTGCCCGCGCACCTGCTTCAATCGACATATTGCAAACAGTCATGCGGGACTCCATTGAAAGAGCTCGAATCGCACTTCCACGATATTCGATGACATACCCTTGACCGCCACCTGTGCCAATCTTGGCAATTATTGCCAGAATAATATCCTTTGAGCTCACTCCGGGTTTTAAAGTACCTTCTACATTTATTGCCATAGTTTTTGGTCGAGCTAGCGGCAAAGTCTGAGTTGCCAAAACATGTTCTACTTCAGATGTTCCAATTCCAAAAGCAAGTGCACCGAAAGCACCATGCGTTGATGTGTGCGAATCTCCACAGACAATCGTCATTCCTGGTTGAGTCAAACCTAATTGTGGGCCAACAACGTGGACAACACCCTGATCTTTATCACCCAGTGAGTGAATTCGAACTCCAAATTCGGCGCAGTTTGCTCGCAATGTATCGACTTGAAGTTTTGAAACTGGATCAGCAATTGGCTTATCAATATTTTGTGTAGGCACGTTGTGATCTTCAGTTGCGATTGTTAAATCAGGGCGTCGCACCGTGCGTCCAGCAAGTCGCAAGCCATCAAATGCCTGCGGACTTGTAACTTCGTGAATCAAATGCAGATCGATATACAAAAGATCGGGTTCGCCACTTGCTGATCGCACAACGTGCTCTGCCCAAATCTTTTCGGCTAATGTCTTTGACATCGAATCTGACTCCTTCATCTTGCTGTATCACATAGTGGGATGCTAATATCACCCTATGGTCAGAAAGAGTAGCGGAGTTGGCGTATTAGATAAAGCCGTGGCAATTTTGAGCACGCTTGAGGCAGGTCCGCACTCATTAGCCGAACTCGTGGCTGCCACAGGTATCGCTCGACCTACCGCCCACCGATTAGCTGTTGCCCTTGAGTTTCATCGCTTAGTCACTCGCGACTTGTCAGGCCGCTTCACGATTGGCGCACGCAGCGCTGAACTGGGATCTGCAGCTGGCGAAGATCGTTTACTCGCAGCCTCTGGGCCAGCCCTTGCCGCACTTCGCGATGCAACTGGTGAAAGTGCACAACTTTATAAACGACAGGGCGATCAAAGAATCTGTGTAGCCGTGGCAGAACGTTTATCTGGTCTGCGCGACTCGGTTCCAGTTGGAAGTGCATTAACCATGGCTGCAGGTTCAGCGGCACAGATTTTATTGGCGTGGGAGGACAGCGAAAAAATCCATCGTGGTTTGGTTAATGCCCGCTTTACCGCTGCACAATTAGCTGCAGACCGTCGACGTGGATGGGCGCAATCAGTTGGAGAACGCGAAGCTGGAGTTACATCTGTGTCAGCGCCAGTTAGAGCACCTAATGGAAAAGTTATTGCTGCAGTAAGTATTAGTGGACCAATAGAACGATTAGGCCGCCAACCCGGCCGCATTCACGCTGCAGCCGTTGTTGCTACAGCTGCTCGTTTGAGTGAATATCTAGCTCGCGAATAACGCGACCAATCACACCAAAGCCAAATCCTTTGCGTTGTAACAGCGATTGGATTCGGCGGATTTGAACCTCTGCATCTAATCGTGACATCGTTGAGTATTTTTTCATCGCCAGTGAAAATGCCATTCGATATTCATCTTCATCATCGATTTCATCGAGTGCTTCATCGATAGAGTTCTGATCTACTCCCCTGGTGCGTAGCTCTCCAGCAATGATTCGCTTAGATAACTTCTTAGAGTTATGACGTGATTGAGTCCACGCTTTAGCGAACTCGCCATCGTTGACAAGTCCAGCCTCTTGAAGTCGAAAGATAATCGCGTTCGCAATATCGTCCTCTATGCCACGCTTTTTTAAATGAGCCAGGAGCTCACCCTTACTCTTGGCCCGCGTTACGAGAGCATTTAATGCAATCGTGTGTGCGATTGAGTAAGGGTCAGCATCCTGGTCAACTTTTGCAAACTCAAGGCTAATTAGAAATCAACCTCTGCTGTGGCCTCATCGATGGCTGCAATCAAGTCAGCATCAACGACGATAGGCACAAAGTGGGCACGAATCTTGGCCTCAATCTCATTAGATAGATCTGGGTTATCAAGCAGGAATGTGCGTGCATTCTCCTTGCCCTGTCCTAATTGATCAGCCTCGTAGGTATACCAAGCGCCTGACTTCTTAACGATTCCAATATCAACACCCATATCAATGAGTGAGCCCTCACGTGAAATACCTGTGCCGTAAATAATGTCGAACTCAGCCTGCTTAAATGGAGGGGCCATCTTGTTCTTGACAACTTTGACGCGAGTACGGTTACCGACAGCTTCTTGTCCATCTTTCAAAGTTTCAATGCGGCGAATATCTAAACGCACTGATGCATAGAACTTAAGTGCTTTACCACCAGTAGTTGTTTCAGGTGATCCAAAGAAGACGCCAATTTTTTCGCGCAACTGGTTAATAAAGATTGCAGTAGTTTTTGACTGGTGAAGTGCTCCAGTAATTTTGCGAAGTGCTTGCGACATAAGTCGAGCTTGCAGACCCATGTGAGAATCGCCCATCTCTCCTTCGATTTCAGCACGGGGAACAAGAGCTGCAACTGAGTCGACTACAACAAGGTCTAAGGCACCAGAGCGAATCAACATATCCATAATCTCGAGCGCTTGTTCACCAGTATCTGGTTGCGAAACAAGGAGCGCATCGATATCAACGCCGAGCTTCTTTGCATACTCTGCATCAAATGCATGCTCAGCATCGATGAAGGCGCAGATTCCGCCAGCTTTTTGTGCATTTGCAATTGCATGCAAAGTAAGAGTTGTCTTACCTGAAGACTCTGGTCCGTAGATCTCTACGATACGACCACGAGGCAATCCACCGATTCCAAGTGCTACGTCGAGTGCGATTGAACCAGTTGGAATAACTTCAATCACCTGGTTAGC
>JBMOET010000075.1:0-4757 GCA_049314595.1 Candidatus Planktophila sp.
CGATCACTTAGTAGCACGGCGTGAGTTTATAGGTTTTCAGAGTTAAGCAAGTGGATCATTGGCCCAGAGCCAGATATTTCGATCCTCAGGTTGACCTTCAAGAAGCTCGATGTTGTATAGCCCTTTTGATTGACGTTGCCAGTCGTTTGCAGCCAAAAGGCGCGAAAGTCCAGCTAAAGCGACGGGATCGGCTAGCGCGTCTGGGCTGCCGCTGAAATCAGCGGGGCCGGCGTGGTCAAAGACGACGGTTCCGATAGCGATTTTCTTATTGTTTGATCTCACAATTTCAATAACCCGTGACTGTTGTGGCCAATCAATGTGCGAAGCGGTTCTAATCTCCCAAAAGCCATGGGTCCCATCACTGTTTTTTCTTTGCGAGATTTTGTGATCATGGACATGTCCAGCAAACCACAGAATGACATTGGGATATTTCTCTAACAGTGCTTGTACTTCTGCCTCCAACGCCGGTTCAGGCACGCCAACAGGTGCGTGGCCATTGAAGAGATTTTCAAGTGGATGGTGTGATGCAATCACTACATATTTTTCTCGCGATGCCTCTAATACATCTACTAGCCATTCAAGCTGTTCGCGGTGAAGGCAGCCTTGCCAGCCGCCAAATCGATTCACGGTATCAAGTGCGATCAAACGAAGTTCGTCGCCAATATTTCTATACCAATATGCAGTCTGAGATTGTTCTTTGTCTAAACCATGATCATGATTGCAGTTTGTGTGGATGTCGACCCACTCTTCTATATTGACAAGAGCGCGAGCTTCGTCGGCAGTTACTTCATTTGTTGTTAAGTGATCGATGTCGGGATACAACGCCGGGCCTACTTCACCGAAACCCGTAAATAGATTCGCGAGGTCGGCGAAATCTTTTAAACCAGATAGTTTTTGTGCACCTTGTGCGATTGCATTTAATTCAGGCGTTGGCATAGCAGTGCCCTGTAATAATGCATCATGGTTTCCGTGTACAGCCAACCATTTGTGATTTAAGCCTTGAGCTCTAAAGGCGGTCTCCGATCCCGTGAGAGCACCTTTAAAATGTGGAAAATCGTGAAGGATGTGGGGGCGATCTGCAGGCATTCCAGTTGGCGGACCATCTGGATGGTAATAGTGAGTGTCATAAAGATCTGCATTTGACGAGTGAGAGGCTTCTGAGCGCACTGGATCACCGCTTTTTGGATTGACTAACCCGCCATCTAATATTGTTTTGTACCAATTTAACTCATTGCTTTGTGCGTTATCGACTACATCGCCTGTAATCACAACGGCATCGATTGCGGCTCCAGTCAATGGCGCTTTTTTTATTTGATTAGCGGCAACAACCATGGCCTCTAAGACCTGTGTAGTTAAAAACTCTTGTGCTCTGTAGGTGCCGATGTAGGGAACCATGGCAGATAATGGGTTATCGGGATCGGCGATTCGATCTAGAAACTCAAGCCGTGCAGGAGATGCCGCATCGCAAATGTGTATATCGCTGAGGTGAATAAAAGCTGCGATTACCTCTGCATTGAGCGGCTTATCTCCAATAGGGCGCTCCCCTTTATCAAGAAATAACTTATTCCACTGAGTGTCTGGACTACTACTTGAACGAACGATTCTGGTGCTGGCAGTACTAGGCATTTGATACTAATACTTCCTTATTTAATACTTCTAGCTTCACTGTGGATCCGGGATGTAAATCACCCGTTTCAATGCTGCTCATAAGGGATTGGATAATCGTGCCGTCATTTGTTTGGCAGACAATGTTTGATGATGGCCCCATAAATAGGCGAGTCAAAACTTTTGCATTGTGATCTCGCGAATCTGAATTTACCGAAATAAATTCCGGTCGGATTAATGCAAATACAGAGCCAGCCGCATTGGCATTCTTTAGCGCTGGAATTTTCCTGCCGAAGATTTCTACGTGACCATCTTTTAGTTCGGCTGGGATGTAGTTCATTGTGCCGACAAAACTTGCCACAAAACTTGTAGCGGGGTTGTTGTACAAAGTGTCAGGTGAGTCGATTTGCTCCAGCTTTCCATGACTCATGACTCCCACACGATCTGAAATCGCCATCGCCTCTTCTTGGTCGTGTGTCACAAAGAGAGTTGTAGTGCCAAGAGAGAGTTGTAGTCGACGTATCTCTTCGCGCAAATTTACGCGCACTTGAGCATCAAGTGCTGACAGTGGCTCATCTAATAGCAAAATCTCAGGCTCGAAGGCAAGGGCGCGGGCAAGGGCTACGCGCTGCTGCTGCCCGCCAGATAACTGAAAAGTAAATCGCTGACTTTGCGTTGGTAAGCCGACTAACTCTAAGAGATCTGCCGCCTTCTTTTTTCTTAAGTGCTTACTTACTTTTCGCATCTGTAAACCAAATGCCACATTTTCTTCCACGGTTAAGTTCGGGAAGAGTGAGTAAGCCTGAAAAACCATACCCATATTGCGTTTGTGTGCTGGGGTTTGAGAGAGATCCGTATCGCCTACGAAGACTTCCCCTGAATCCTGATTCTCCAGACCGGCCACTACGCGCAGAGCTGTTGTTTTACCGCAACCCGAGGGACCTAAAAGGGCAACCAGCTCACCTACGCCGACCTCTAAATTGAAATTATCTAGAGCCAGGACTGCGCCAAATTGCTTTGATACTTTGCGAAGCGTCAGGCTTTTGCTTGACATTATTTTCTCCCTTGTGCTGATCGTTCAGGTGCTACCAGTGTTATTCCAGTCAAAATTAGAAATGGGATCACAAGTGACATCATTGAAATTGCGATTGCACCAAGAATGTTGTCTTGAGCAACATAAGTAACCCATGTAGGGAATGTGTCCCAATGAAGTAGAACGGTGAGTGTGTACTCACCAAGTGAAAGTGCAAAGGTTAAAGCCACTGTCGCCATTACGGCGCCGCGAATAACAGGGATGATTACCGAATTAATTGTTCGAAACCAGTTTGCACCAGCACTTCGTGCCGCCTCTGTTAGGGTCTTTAAAGGAATTGAATTAAGTCCAATATCAAGTGACCTATATGCATATGGAAGTGCCAAGATAAAGTAGAGAAACGGTAGTTCAAGGACTGTGTTCTGCAAAAACTCCGGAAATGAAATTTGAGCACCGACTGCAAAGGCGACTACTGGAATCACTAATGGCAGTAGTGATAGGCCATCGATGAGCGATCTAATCTTTGATTGACTCAAATGCAGCCACGTCAGCGTCGGAACTAAGACAAGCAATGTGATTACTACAGTAACTGCGGCTAACCAACCCGAGCGCAAAATGTAGTGGAGAAAGTCCTCTTCATTGAAGGCCCAAAGGTATTGATCCCAGCCGTAACCACCCTCTGCTGGCGTCCTTACTGAATACTCAAAGGCAGACAACATGGGAACGAATACAAATAGACCTAAAACAAAGAGCGTAATAGATAACGGAATATCGATACGTTTTTTCATCGCTGCTGCCATCTCGCTGTTCTTCGCTGAATAATCAAATATGGAACAACTGCCATTGCCGATATCACAATCATGACTACACCTAGAGCTTTACCAAGGTTTAATTGTTCGGCGGATACATTTCCATCTAGCAGGCCGCCGATTTGAAGTGGCGTGAGCGGCAGATTTCCTACAGTTAAAGCATTTGCAGTCGCATAGGCTGAAAACCCGCTCGCGAAGAGAAGAAGAAAAGAGGCGATAAAGCTTGGGAATAACAGGGGAATACCGATACGTCGCCAGTAGTTGAATTGACTTGCGCCTAGATTTCTTGCCGCTTCAACCCATTCTCTTCGCAGTGAGACAATGGCAGGAGAGAAAACAATGATCATGAGCGGTAATTGAAAATATAGGTAGACGATCAATAGACCGGTAAAAGTGCCAAGTGAGAAATGGCCAGAGTAGATATCCCAACCGGCAGATTTGAAAATTTTAGTGAGTTGTCCCTGCACGCCGATAGCTGCCATGAACATAAAAGCAAGAGGGACGCCGCCTGTATTTGCTAGAACGCCACTCATAACCGCGATCGTGCGGCGCAACTTTGATGGTCCGCGACTCTCAATGAAATATGCTGCGATTGCTCCGGGGAAGGCAGCGATTGCAGCCGACAACAAACCGATTTTAATAGAATTGAGAAATCCAGTTTTGTATGGCTCTTTGAATGCCGTTTCAAAATTACTTAGCGTAAAAGTATTGTCATTAGATAAGAAGGCAACGTAAACGAGTCGAGATATGGGGAAGAGAAAGAAGTATCCCAGAATAAGTAGAAATGGAATCGCGGGAAGGACATTTCTGGGAGAGAAAGTAAGGAAGGCGCGACCCCTCGGTAACGCGCCTTCCCCTATGACTTTAAGAGTCATATTTCTTTCTTACAAGCTAGCCCATGAGGAGATGATCTGCTCACGTGCTGCAAGAACATCAGAGATTGTTGGAGGACCAACTACCTTTGCTGTCGAAGGAACCTTGAAATCTAGAAGTGAATCAACTAGAAGGTTCTTCTTGGCCATCGCTGCAGACATGATTGGATCAGCACCTGATTGCATGAAGTAGTTCTGCCCACCTTGCATCTTTGCAAACAACTTTGAACCAGAAAGCTTTAGATCTGCAGCAGTTAGATTTGCAGCAGTCTTTCCCTTGTTCTGTGAGTACACGAACTCTTGCCACAAACGTGCATTTGCGCAGTTAGGTGACTTTGCGTTGATTGCGTTGATGTATGGAGGTGCTTGTAGAACGAAATCTGTTGGGTATGCGAACTTAAGATCTAAGCCTGCTGCCTTTGCTGCTGGAATGATTCC
>JBMOET010000076.1:0-4613 GCA_049314595.1 Candidatus Planktophila sp.
ACGACGACCAAATTATGAGTTTGGGGCTCTAACCAACTGAGCTACCGCCTCTTGCGCTGCATACTCTACAAGATTAATAGACCCATTACATTTTTCACGACTTTTACTGTTATTGCTTGGCTAATTCCCTATAGTTTTGTCATGGAAAGACAGGCAGCCCAACGAATCCCTAAGTGGAAAGTAAACGCCAGAACTCAAGTTCATAAATTAGCCAAAGCTGCAATACAGGTGGAGTTGGTACGCCTTATGCCGCATGGAATGAGGGCGCCAGAACTTGTGGAGGTGTAATCAACACAGTCGTTACAGATGGTCTGAGCAATACCTTAAGTGTTATTGCTGGCGATACTGTAAGACTCAGAGCCCTATCATCGAGTAGCAATACATCAACATCAATCTCGGTATCTGTTTCTACGAGTGATCTAAGACATCCAACTAATACAAATCAATAAAATTGCCAACACGACTAATCTCTAAGCGCACCTGACCATTTATAGTATTGGGAGGCTAATAAAACTCGTTGGTTTTTATTGGAATCAGAGCCAACGCCAAAGTGCTGAGAAATCTTGGTGACAATCTGTTCTACCGACTTTTCAGTAACAAAACGAGTGTGCGAGATCGCCACATTACTAAGACCATTTCCCACAAGGCGCAAAGTCTCAATCTGAATATCGGTGAGTTCGGAGAGAATATTGATAAATAATTTTGCGTTAGCAACATTGTTTGTACCCAACCAAATCGAAATCTCTTTAGATTTGGCACTTAGAATAGAGAGCGCGATAGCTTGGTAAATCAATTCAACTACACCCACTGATGATTTAAGAATAAGTTGCGAGCCACTTGGAATCTGCGCCCGCGTAATTCCAAGAATTCTAAGATCAGGGGTATCTGCGATTATTACAAGGCCAAGATTGGGATTTATCTCTCTTAATTCGCGGCAAAGGTTCAGAGCCTTCTCATTATTAAAGCGCACATCGATAATTACAACGCTTGGCTCTAGTGCTAAGAATTCCGATCGAGCCTCATCCACATTTTTTGCTCGTCCCACAACGTTAACGCCGTGGTGGGTCAGGGCCGGAGCCAGAAGAGCCAGTTCAAAGACCTGGTCGTCGATAATGAGGGTTTTCATTGTTTAACCACGGTAACCAAGCTCCTCTCTATATGCTCACTGAATTTCTGGGGGTACCCCTCAGGCTCAATGTAAGGAAAAAGTTAGATCTATTAATCGAGCCATGCATCAAAGCCACAGATGAGCAGTTAACCTTGCTTCAATGATGCGACATCGTTTCTTAAAGACAGTGATTGCAATGCTTGCTGCACTCTTTCTTACTCAGATCATACCTGCACAAGCAAGACCGGTCTACCTTTTTCCAGTTGCTGATTGCACAGTTAACTACGCGCACGCTCACCATGACTATGCAGCTACAGATATTTTGGCGAAAGCGGGCTGCAAATTTGTCGCCCCCATCAATGGAGTCGTTGATGAAGTCAATCGCATCGATAGTTGGAGCGGGAAAACAAATCTAGGAATAGATCGCGGTGGGCTTTATGTCTCAATTGTCGGTAGCGATGGAGTGCGTTATTACGGTTCTCATCTGCGATCAATACCTGCCAGTATTCAGCCAGGAGTGGTCGTTGTTGCTGGACGTCTATTAGGTGCAATAGGTGCAACAGGAAGTGCGCGGGGAACTTCGCCACATTTACACTTTGGAATTTCGTGGCCAACACCGGCCGATACGTGGTGGGTTAGACGCGGGGAAGTTTTGCCGTGGAAATACTTAGATGCCTGGAAAAAAGGTAAGGATTTATCACCAGCTAAAGAGGTTAATGCGAGAAAGCTAAAAGTTGGTGAGATTCCACCGGTTCCGAAGTAAAAGAAATAACCCCCATCGCACTTGGCGATGAGGGTTATTTATAAAGCGGTGTTAATTAGGCAGGGTTTACTGCATCAGCCTGAGGACCCTTTGGACCCTGTACGACCTCAAACGAAACTGCCTGACCCTCTTCAAGGGACTTGTAACCGTTTCCTTGGATAGCTGAGTAGTGAACGAATACATCTTGTCCGCCACCATCAACTGCAATGAAACCGAAACCCTTTTCAGAGTTGAACCACTTAACTGTACCTGTTGCCATGTTTTTACTTTTCCTTCGATATGTGGGTGTTCGAGAAATCCTCGACCACGGTCTTCCTCTTGCGCCAGCGATACCGAATATGCATTACATGAAACGGGTACTGATTAAGCGTCGGACTGAGGCCAACTGTAGCGCCTACCAGCCCGTAAACCTAAAGTGGGACTGGACAGTTTGAGGGTTACAGGTGTGTAATTAAGGCACTAGTAAGTGCTTTAAAGGCGGCCGGGGAAGGTCGCAATCGGCGTCCTTGCTAGGAGTCTTTGATGCAACGTTTAACCTCACCCTCTAAGGCCTTGGCCGTGCGGGGACAGCTGACTATTCATAGCGCGCCATCTGCGCTGCGCCAACACATTGATTGGGCGATCCAGGAGCTTCTGGGCTCCACAGTGCAGTGCCATTGGTCCCTGCAAGGGCTAAAGGCTGGCACATATAAGTGCACATTGTCGTGGCGAGATCGCCAAGGAGTAGCCGCAGAACTTGCTAGCTCACTACGCAGTTGGCACTACATCACCTTTGAAGTTCAAGAAGATACCAATGCCGGGGGAGAGCTATTTAGATGTACCCCCGAACTTGGAATCCATCGCGCAGTTACCGATTTGGCGGGTGCGGTAATAATTAGTGAAAACCAACTAGAGGCAGTTCTTGCCAATAGTTTTGATGAGGACTCTATCCGTACAGGGTTGGCACTCATTATTGGAAATGACTGGGAAAACGAACTCGAGCGTTTTCGTGGGGTCAATCACCTAGAAATTTCAACACTTCGCGCAATTTAGTCGCTTATAATTAAGACATGAGCCAATTAAATGAATCTCCCATCATTACCGTAGAGCGACGCAAAGCGGTCACCATTATTATTTCAGCTGTCATTCTTTCATTAGCACTTGGAATTGGATTAATGAAAGTTGGTTCAGGATTTGCATCTCGCAGCAGCGATGGCATTACAGTGACTGGTTCGGCAAAGACAAGTGCAACTGCCGATAACGCCGTGTGGACTTTGTCAGTAAGTCTGTCATCTCCAACTGTTAGCGCTGCAGTCAAGAAAGTTGATTCCGATGTTGCTGCACTTTCTAAGTATTTAACAACCGGAGGAATTCCTTCTGATGCCTTGACTCTTGGCGCGGTTTCAACCTATGCCAATGAAGAGTATGTCAATGGAAATGCAACTGGACGCACGCTTTCTTATCGCGCTAACCGCGACGTCACTGTTCGCTCAAAGGATGTTCAGTTGATTTCAAAGTTAAGCCAAGGTATCGGTGCGCTCCTTGAAACTGGAATCAACGTCAACAACTATGGTCCTCAGTACTACATCTCTAACTTGCCTGAACTTCGCCCAGCGTTAATGAGCGATGCTATGAAGGATGCAAAGCTACGCGCCGAAGCACTTACTAAAGCCGTAGGCAGCGAATTAGGATCACTGGTAAATGTGAAGGCCGGTCCAATTCAAATCACAACACCGGATTCCACAATGACTGCCGACTATGGCGCCTATGACACATCTACTATTGAAAAGACTGTCACCGCCACAGTTTCGGTTACATTTAAATCTAACTAAAGCGGAATATTGCCGTGGCTTCCACGGCGATGTGGTGCGTTGGCAATCGTTGTAGCAATTGCACTTCGTGTGCGATCAGGTTCAACTATCTCATCGACTGCGCCAATCTCAATGGCTTTGAGCACACCACCTGAAACTCTCTCATGCTCTGCAGCCAGCTCTAACTCCATGGCTTCACGCTGTTCTGCAGGGATATCGGCTAGTAAACGTCGGTGTAAAACTCGTACGGCAGCAACTGCGCCCATGACAGAGACTTCAGCGTTGGGCCAGGCAAAAACACGTGTTGCACCCAGGGCCTTAGAGTTCATGGCAACGTAAGCGCCACCGTATGCTCGACGTGTAATTAAAGTGACTCGTGGAATAACAGATTCGCCAAATGCGTGTAGCAGTTTTGCACCGCGCCGTACGGCGCCTTCCCATTCTTGGCCCGCACCTGGCAAGAAGCCTTGCACATCGGCGATGACAATAAGTGGAATTCCAAATGCATCACATGTTCGAACAAAACGTGCAGCTTTTTCGCCGGCCGCTGCATCTAATACACCTGCAATGTGGGCTGGGTTATTTGCAAGGACACCAACGGTTGCACCGCCTAGGCGGCCAATAATTGTTGTCATATTGGGAGCCCACATAGATAACAGCTCGATGTGTTCAGTCTCTTTATCCAAGATCGCATCTATAAGTGGATGAACTTCATAGGTACGAATCTTTGAATCAGGAACAAATGCTGATAAATCAATATCTTCAACATCAGGGTTCATAAAGCCTTGATTTGCAAAGAGTGCAGTGAGGTCTCGAATATCATCGATTGCTTCATCTTCACCTGTAGCGATGATGTGTGCCAATCCGCTGTTTTTGCGATGCGCTTCAGGTCCCCCCAGAAGCGCCATATCAATATCTTCGCCAGTCACACTTTTAACTACATCAGGGCCAG
>JBMOET010000077.1:0-4518 GCA_049314595.1 Candidatus Planktophila sp.
CGCAAGTTAGCGATGTTCAAACTCCTAGTTGCCATGGGTTACAAAGAGATTGAAGTTGGCTTTCCAAGTGCTTCGCAGACCGATTTTGATTTTGTTCGAAAGATTATCGAAGAGGATTTAATTCCCGATGATGTAATCATTCAAGTATTAACCCAAGCTCGTGAAGCTTTGATCAAGCGTACTTTTGAATCCATCAAAGGCTCTAAGCAGGCCATCGTTCACTTATATAACTCCACATCGACTTTGCAGCGCCGCGTTGTATTTGGTTTAGATAAAGCGGGTATTAAAAAGATTGCAACCGATGCTGCACAGATTTGTCTTGATTTGGTTCCAACGGTTCCAGAGACAAAAATATCTTTCGAATACTCACCTGAGTCATACACCGGTACAGAGCTCGAATTCGCCGTTGAAGTCTGTAACGCCGTCAATGCAATATGGAAACCGACTCCAGCCTGGAAAACGATCATGAACTTGCCGGCAACCGTTGAGATGGCAACGCCGAACGTCTATGCCGATTCAATCGAGTGGATGTGTCGCAATTTAGAAAATCGCGAGAGTGTCATTGTTTCACTGCACCCGCACAATGATCGCGGTACCGGAGTTGCTGCTGCCGAACTTGGTTATTTAGCTGGCGCCGATCGCATCGAAGGAACGCTCTTTGGTAATGGTGAGCGCACTGGAAACGTCTGCCTTGTAACTCTTGGAATCAACTTAGTAACCCATGGAATTGATCCCCATATTGATTTCTCAAATATCGATGAGGTTCGACGCACTGTTGAGTACGCCAATCAACTACGTGTACCCGAGCGCCATCCATATGGTGGGGACTTAGTATTTACCGCTTTTTCAGGCTCGCACCAAGATGCGATTAAAAAAGGCTTTGATTTGATGGCAGTTGATGCAAAGACCGCCGGACGCGAAGTTCGCGATCACACATGGGCAGTTCCATACTTACCGATAGACCCGTTGGATATTGGACGTAGCTATGAGGCAGTAATTCGCGTTAACTCACAATCTGGCAAGGGCGGTGTTTCATATCTGATGAAGAATGAGCATCACTTAGATTTGCCTCGCCGTTTGCAGATCGAATTTTCAAAAGTTGTTCAGGCTAAGACCGATGCCGAAGGCGGCGAGATTAGTGCCGATGAGTTATGGACAATCTTCGAAGATGAATACCTCCCAACAGAGGGTGCGCCGTGGGGACGTTTTCGACTTAAAGGTCTGAGCCAGACATCGGTCCTTGGTGAAGATGTGCACTTAACGGTTTCAATTTCTGACCGCGGTCAGTTACATGAACTCAAAGGCCAAGGCAACGGACCCATCGCAGCCTTTTGCAACATCTTGCAGAACTATGGCGTAGATGTTCGAGTCCTTGATTATTACGAGCATGCACTCTCCGCTGGTGGCGATGCATCGGCTGCGGCCTATCTTGAGTGCGCCATCGATGGTGATGTCTTCTGGGGCGTTGGAATCGATCCAAACACCACGACGGCCTCACTTAAAGCAGTCGTGTCTGCCATCAATCGCGCAATTCGCTAACTCCACGCACTACCTTTACCCGTATGAGTTTATATAGGGACGAGGCCATCGTGCTGCGCACCCAAAAACTCGGAGAAGCCGATCGCATCATCACGATGCTAACGCGCGATCATGGAAGAGTTCGTGGAGTCGCCAAAGGCGTCCGTCGCACAATGTCAAAGTTTGGTGCACGTCTTGAACCCGGCAGTCACATTGATGTTCAGCTCTATGTTGGCAAGACCTTTGACACGATTACACAAGTTGAAGCGATGATGAACTATGGCGAATCATTGACCGATGACTATCAACGCTGGACAGTTGCTTCGGCCATCCTTGAAGCAGCTGAGCGTTTTAGCCCCCATGAGCAAGAGCCAGCTTTCCAAGAGTTTCAATTAGTTGTGGGTGCTATGAAAGTCTTGTCAGAAAATCGCTATGAACCACTGCTTATCCTCGATGCATTCTTACTGCGCTCATTGGCCGTCGCCGGTTATGCACCATCCATGACGTTGTGTTCGCGGTGTGAAAAACCAGGACCGCACAGATACTTTTCTCTAGTCGGAGGCGGTTCGGTGTGCGTCGACTGTCGACCATCGGCATGTGCAACTCCGGCGCCTGAAACTTTAGATTTAATGGGCGCACTTTTGAGCAGCAACTGGGATGTCGCATCGGCAAGTGAGGGAAAATACCGTCGCGAGGCTAGTGGTTTAATCGCGGCGTATTTACAATGGCATCTAGAACGCGGCCTGCGTTCATTGCCAATGGTGGAGCGCGTATGACAATTCATATTCCTAATCATGTTGCCATTGTTATGGACGGCAACGGGCGATGGGCAAAGCAACGAGGATTAGCGCGTACAGCAGGACATGAAGCAGGGGAGGCCGCACTCTTTGATGTTGTTGGTGGTGCTATTGAATACGGCGTTAAAGAGATTAGCGCATACGCTTTTTCAACTGAAAATTGGCGTAGATCTCCTGAGGAAGTAAAGTTTTTGATGGGCTTTAATCGCGATGTAATAAGACGCAGACGTGATGAGATGAATGAGATGGGTGTGCGAGTGCGTTGGGTTGGCAGGCCAAAACGTTTATGGAGCAGCGTTATTAATGAACTAGAGGCTGCAGAAGAGTTAACGAAGAAGAATAAAGTTTTAACATTAAATATGTGCGTTAACTATGGCGGACGCTCTGAAATCGTTGATGCCGCCACAGAGCTCGCGCGTGATGTAAAACGCGGCAAAGTGAAGCCCGATTCAATTACTGAAAAAACCTTTGCTAAGTATTTAGATTCACCATCTATGAGCGATGTGGACTTGTTCTTACGGTCATCGGGGGAGCAGCGCACCAGTAACTTCTTACCGTGGCAGAGCGTCTATGCAGAGTTTGTTTTCATGGATATTTTATGGCCAGATGTCACGCGAAAAACTCTATGGAAAGCTATTGAGGAGTACTCATCGCGTGATCGACGTTTCGGTAAGGCTTAGCACTTAGAACAAAGGCCAAAGATTTCGGCAGTATGCCCCACGTCCCGAAATCCATGTTCTTGAGCAATTCCAGCTGCCCATTTTTCAACTGCCCCACCCTCTATTTCAACTGTGTCTCCACATCCTTTACAGACCAGGTGATGGTGGTGGGCACCACCACATAATCGGTAGATTGCTTCACCGTCATCGCGGCGCAAGACGTCGACTATTTTCTCACTCACTAACGATTGCAACGAACGGTAAACAGTGGTTAAACCAATGCTCTCACCTTCGCGCTGCATGAGTCTGTACACCTCTTGGGCACTTGCAAAACCGCCAGCGCGTTCGAGCGTACTTAAGACTCTGGGATTAGATCGACTCACCCAATATTCCCGACTATAAGCCACATAGCAATTACTCCAATGACAGTTGCCAACATTGTCATTTTCGATGGATGACGTGAATGTGCCTCCGGCAATATATGTGAAGTAGCAAGGTAGATAACAAAGCCAGAAAACATTGCCAAGTACAGTGATAACGATGCATCACTTATTACGACATAGGTACCAAGAGCGGCACCGCTAACGCGCATCACTGCATCTAATCCCAAGAGCGCAATGGCTCGTTTAGTCCAATGTCCGCTCTTGATAAGTAGTGACACGGTATTTAATCCATCAGAGAATGCATGCGAAAGAATGGCGATAAAAACTGCAAAACCTAATGCATTACTTATTTTGAAAGAGAGACCAAGGGCAACTCCATCTAGAAAAACATGTCCTCCCATGGCCAGTGCGCCAAGAGTGCCGGCAATGTTTGCTGAGTGGTCATGTTCGTGTCCGTAGTCAGACTCAGCTGGTTCGTGTGAACCAAAGACTTGTTCGGCAAAGTGAAGGGCGAGAAAACCCAGAACAAATGCAATGGCAACTACTCGAACATTGCCAAAAGTTGCAGTGTTGAGCTCAAAGACTTCAGGGAGCAGGTCAAAGGCGACTAGGCCAAGGAGCAGACCGGCTGAGAGTCCTAAAACAAGATGCAGCCGATCGCGAGAGCGGATAGCAAGGAAGCCACCTGCAGATGTAGCGATGGCGGTAAGAGCGGCAAGACCAATGGCGATATTCATGGCTGCACGCTAGCATAAATGAAAATGATTTTCATTATCATTACAAAAATCTATCTGCCCTATAGGCTCAATTCATGCTCGCAATCGCCAGGTTCTCGATTCCATTAGCCCAGGCGAGTGGATTTCGCCGCGAGCTTGAGGGAGTCAACGCTGTCTTGGCTGCGGCCGCCGGATATATCGATGGCCAGATCGGGCAAAACCTTGATGAGCCAACGTTGTGGGTCTTATCGACTCGGTGGGAGAACGTGGGCTCGTATCGCAGGGCGTTGAGTTCTAATCGAGCCAAGTTAGAGGCGATTCCGATTTTGGCCCGTGCAATCGATGAAGCTGGAGCGTACGAGTAAACTTTATACACGCAAAGTAACAATCGTTGCTTTTCGCCGACAGCCAGCCGGATGGAGAATATTGTGGCAACGGATCGTTT
>JBMOET010000078.1:0-4458 GCA_049314595.1 Candidatus Planktophila sp.
CTGCAACAACGGGCGTTACATAAGTAACTGTGCTGGCGATTGCACTTCCTGCGGCTTCCATAATTCTAAAGTTCCAGATATATGCAAAGCCACTGCCAAATACACCGAGTGCAATCATGGCAAATACCGGACCAGGCCGATACTCATCTTTTGCGATTCCATCTACTAAATAGAATGGGAGAAGAGTTAGCGCGCCTGCCGAAACTTGGACAGCTGCAAGCGCCTCTGGTTGTAGTTTTCTCGGTAACACAAATTTGCGTGAGTAAGGAAATGAAAAGCCATAACACGTAACTGCGAGCAAGAGTGCGAGAACTGCGCCTATGGGATTTTCTCCCAGGCCGTTCCATGCACCCAAAACTGTAAGAACACCAATGAAGCCAAGCAGTAGACCAAGTACTTGATAGCTTTTGAGCTTTTCTTCACGAAAAACAATCATGATTGCTAGCAATGTCATGAGAGGTGTGACTGCATTAATAATTCCAGCCAAGATTGATGTTACTTCAGTTTCAGCGAGTGCAAATAAAACACCGGGAATAACATTGAGCAAGAGTGAGACAACCCAAAGATGAAACCAGATTTTCTTATCGGTTGGAAGTTGAATATTTTTGTACTTAGCCCAAAAGACGAGGGTCAACGCCCCCATTGATACTCGACCAAAGGCCACCCCAATAGGGGTTAAGAATTCAAGACCTAACTTAATGAAGATAAAGGAACAGCCCCAGACAACGCCTAAGGCGATGTAGAGGCTGATCCAGTTTGAGTTTTTGTTATGGGTAGCTGAGGGCAAAGGCACCTAGTAATGATGACACAACCATCCAGACCCACCAAACACGAACGATATCTACGTGCCAGTGATCTGATACATAGAGACCGAGCCGCGAACGATTCCAGTTTCCAAGGGAGATGAAGACAGTGAGCGCTAAGTGTACGAAGTTCATTATCGCAAACATGTAGAAGCAAGAAACATATGCTCCATCAGAGAAGGTAAATGGTGCCGTTGCAATAGTGTTGAACTGATAAGCAATCGCTACAACTGATGCAACAAATGCAACCAATGACCCTAATTTCAACTGTGTTTGATTTCCGACCCGTACACCTTTAAGAGCATAGAAATGTGCCAACAGTCCAAAGGCGGCAATCGCGGTTACTGTCCAGCCTGGACCAGCCGATAACGGTGTAATTGCTGCATGCTCTTCAGTAGCTGCGGGCAACCACATGTCATTGACGTTTTGTCCACGTAGGTAGAAGTAGACAAACATCATGCTCAAAGCAAATGCAATATCTGCGACGAGCAAGAGGATGACTCCTAAGCGATTACGGCTTCCAACTACATCTGGATGCTCGTGGTGTCCGTGTGTCTGGACGCTCATGACTGTGCCTTTCCATAACCGTAAGGATCTGTTGTGACAGTAGGAAGAACATCAAAGTTTTCTAGTGGAATTGGATATGCAACGGTCCACTCCAAAGTCTTGGCCTGCCATGGATTCATTGGTGCGATAACACCGCTCCTCCATGACGAGATAACTCCGTAAAGTAGAACCAGCATTCCAGCCATAATCATGTATGCACCACCAGTTGTTACCATATTTGCAGTGTTAAAAGTAGGAGCATATGACTCAACACGTCGAGGCTGACCTGCAAGGCCGACCATGAACATGCCGACGAAGGCGATGTTGAATCCGATTTGGACTAACCAAAACGCAACCCAGCTAAGGGTTTTATCAAACATACGGCCAGTCATCTTAGGGAACCAATAGACAAGGGCTGCAAGTGCGCCAGTTAAACCGGCTCCCATTAGTGTGTAATGGAAGTGCGCAGTTACATACATTGAGCCGTGCAAGAAGGCATCAGCTGGAACATCTGATAGGTAAATTCCAGTAATTCCACCAATCATAAAGTTCCAAAGAAGTGCAAAGATTGACATTGTTGGCATAGTCATCCATAAACGACCGCGCCATAACGTTCCGATAAGTACTAAGAACAACATTCCTGTTGGGATTGAGATTAACTCGGTCGTCAACATAAATGGTGCATTCAATAATGGCGCCCATCCTGAGATGTACATATGGTGAGCCCAGACCAATACCGATAAGCCAGAGATTCCAGCGATTCCCATTACCGCAATGTTGAAACTAAATAGTGGGCGACGAGTAAAGACTGGTGCCATCTCCATAAGTGCGGCAACAGCAGGAATAAGAATTACATAAACCTCAGGGTGACCCATGATCCAGAACAGATTCTCATACAACCATCCACTTCCACCACCTGCGGTGTTATAGAAGGAAGTATCAAGTGCTCGGTCAAAGCCTGAGAGTACTTGGGAGAGAAAGAAGACTGGGAAAGCTGGCAAAGCCAATGCCACTGACGCCACGGTTCCATAAATGAAGATAGGTGTGCGGTTCCACGTCATGCCCTTTGCACGCATTTTTACAACTGTCGTCGTGATATTCGCTCCTGCGACCATTGTAGAAATCGCAAAGATACAGATATACATAATGTAACCATCCATGCCCAGCGGGGCTTGGCTAGCTAACGGGTTATATGCAGACCAACCTGTTGTAATTCCACCGATGAACTGTCCCCATAACAATGGAACAGCGGCTGCAACGATAAGCCAGAAGCTCAGGGCGTTTAGGCGTGGAAACGCCATATCCCGTGCGCCGATCATAATCGGCATGATGAAGTTACCAAAAGGTCCGGTAACCATAATGATTGTTCCAACAATCATTAAAATTCCATGCGTTCCGACGATTGAGTTGTAAGCCTGTGCATGTAGCCAGCCGCCTTCAGGCGTTCCAAGATTTGTACGGATCAACATAGCCAGTCCGCCACCGAGGAAGAAAATCACCATGGTAATTATTAGATATTGAATACCTACAACTTTATGATCTGTTGTAAATCTGAAATATCGCTTAACACCTAAGTCCTTACCAGCAAGGAACATATTTTCATCATGCGATAGGTCTTTGCCCATTAACCACCGGAATGGGCCAACAAGTGCGCCGATTCCAGTCATGAATCCAACAAACCAAGCAATCATTGACAAGAGGGTGATTTTATCTTCGCGTGTGAATAAACGAACTTCGGTATCTTCAGGTAAAAATGCGAGCGTGAGGCGCCAAACAACAATTGCGCTTACAGCTCCGAGGATTAAGGCAGTGAAGAAATTGAGTTTCTCAATTATTGACTTACCTGGTGCTGCAACTGATTTATTCATAACTGTTGTCATTATGCGACCTTCTCAATCTGAGCTTGGTTATTGAGCCAAGCGTCATAGTCTGCTTGACTTACAACGTGAACTTTTGTCTGCATATATGCGTGTAGTAATCCGCAAAGTTCGGCGCATCGAACATCAAAAACGCCAATTTTGTCGGGAGTTACTGCCGTCTCAGTTGTATAACCCGGATTTGCATCCATTTTAATTCCCATCTGGACGACCCAGAATGAGTGCTTTACATCAACGCTAGTAATATGGAAAACAACTGGCTTGTTCACTGGAAGATATAGATCTTCACTGCGAGCGCCATTTGCATAGTCAAAGTTCCACACCCATTGTTGGCCCGTAACGTTGATTTCAATTGCATTATTTTCGAGAATTGCTGCGTTATCTTTCTGCAGAACAATTAGTCCACCGATGAGTGCGAAAATACAAAGCAGCCCTGAAACGCTGACCCAGAGTGCTGTTGCACGCGGTGAGTTTCGAATCTCATGATCAGCCTCAGGTGGTGGTGTATCTCCATAGTGTCGCTTAGCTGTTAATACTGTGATGCACATGGCGGCAACTAGGCCTGCAACTGGAGCCGCTGCCCACGTAAAGATGCGCATCAAGGAAATAATCCCGCTCATTGTCTCTGATGCGGGCTCCACCATATTGCGTACATGGAACTCAACTCCAACATATCCGATCACTGCAGTGCAGATGACCCATAAGATTGCAGTTTTCTTAACATCTGGCTTCTTCCACCACTGTGGAGCTTTAGGTGTCATTAGGTCTGTCATGGTGCGTTATCCCTTCACTGTAAAGTGGCCGGACATGTAGCCCATTGTTGACATCGCTGCACCGAATTTTGCGATTGTGCCATCACCACATGGATACTCGCAGTTCCATATGTATTCGCCAGGCCCACCAGTTATAAATGTAAATGTGGTCACATTTGGCTTGGTTGTAAATCCTTCTTCAGGCATATCCTCTTCGGCAACTGCCTTCATCGGCACGCTTACGAAAAATTCATCTTGGTCAACAGCTAAACCGTGAATGGTAAAAGTGTGTCCAACGGCATCCGGTGAAATCGAAGTCATCCGCTCGCCATTTAATAAGGCAGAGCCATCAATCGTTCCACGAACTCTTGCGAAGTAATCGTTATTCAAACTTTCGCCACCATCGTAATTTGTAACGGTCATGGTGATTACTGAGTGTGCTGGGACTTCAAAGTTTGTACTTGGGCCATATGTAACATA
>JBMOET010000079.1:0-4454 GCA_049314595.1 Candidatus Planktophila sp.
GTGCAATATTCACATTAGAAGATGTGTAGCTCCACAATCCAGCAGATGTCGATGTAGGAGGCGTTAAGGTAAAGAGCGGATTATTGAGTGTCTGCGAAGGAACCGTAAAGACTCCAACAGTCGGAGCTTTGCCCGTCACTGTGACTGCAATATTTCTTGTAGCTGCCAAAAAATCGGTGGTTGCCGCCTGTGTTGCGACAACGATTGTTGAACCAACAGCATTGATTGAGAAAGCAGAACCCACAATGCTAACAACGGCCGTGTCCAAAGATACATATGTCCATAAACCGGTCGAGTTTGATGTGGGCGGCGTTATTGCAAGCGCACTTACTCCCCATGGCGTAGTCACCGTCGACCAGGCACCATCTGTAATCGTCGGCAACACAGCGACAGCAGATGCTGGCGATGTTGATGGCATTGCGAATGCGACTAACAATGCAATAACGATTGAGATACGAGAGTTTTTCATGGTGCCGCCTTTAATCTAAAGTGAATGATGCTTCAATTTTAGGCTTGTGCGGTAGTTGTATCAGGGATGTACACGCTTAATTAATGTCATCTTCAAAAAAGTGCTTGCCCTCAGTTTTATCACAAAAAGAGAACGACCCCCTCAATGAAAGGCTCAAGCGGTCGATCGTGTGCTCGAAACAGCCAAAAGGTACTTGACATGGATGCCAGAGTGATGTCATAATGACATCATGAAGACGTCAAAGTTTATAGATCTAATGTCTGCGGATATAAAGGCCCTAGGAAAACTGGGTGGCCCGGAGCTTGAATCTGCAGTTTCCCGCTTAATTCCAACGCTTGCGCCAGTGCTTCGCACTCGTTTATTAGAGGCGTTGACTGAAGTCGCCGGAGAGCTAAAAGAGCAGCTCCCTGGTGCCCACCTAGAGGCTCGAGTACAAGGTGACGATATTGAGCTCGTCTATATCGAGGATGGCTCCGTCATTCGGGAGAACCCTTCCGACCTCAACGCCCGAATCACTTTGAGGCTTCCAGAGGATTTGAAGTCTCGAATTGAGAGCGCGGCGACGAAAGAGGGAATTTCGCTGAACTCCTGGCTACTAAAGACAAGTGACCGCGGAAGTTTCTCTGTATCTATCGGTAAACGACAACTAAAAGGAAAGGGGAAGAGCTAATGAAATTCAATACAACACTTCAAGTTGCTAGGGAAGAAAGCTTCAATATCGAGCAACCAGAGGTCTCTGTATTAAGCATTTCAAGTCATATAACCATCGTCGAATCACGGGATGGAAAAAGTCATGTCAAGATTCTTGCCGACTCAAAAAAAGCTATGAAGTTAGCTGAGATGGTAGAAATTGATGAGATTGATCGGAAATTAGTGATACGTATCGACAAGAAAACTTGGAGTGTAAACACCTCTCTGCCTTTAGATATGAAAAACCAAAATTTTTGGGGTATAAATTTTGGAGGGTTACGCGGTCTTTCTGTCGAAATTGCCCTTCCCACAAGCGCTGTCCTTAAAATCAAGACGGTATCGGGAGATCTTTTAGTTAACCAAACGGTTTCAGAGCTTGAAATTGGGTCTGTATCGGGCCAAGTGACTATAAACAAAAACCCAAGCACAAGCTGCAGCATTAAAACTGTTTCCGGAGATATTGCAACTCATACTTTTTCCAGCTGTGATTACACTCTAAAAGTGTAAGTGGCGATATTAAAGTTTATGTAGCGCCAGATCTAAATGTCGAAGTTGATGGCAACTCGATTAGCGGAGAATTGAATTCTGAGATTTCACTTGATGGCGATGATGAATCATCAACAGGTACTAGCAAAGTAGTAAGTATTACTACTTCCACAATCAGCGGCGATTTTAATCTAGTCAGAAATTGATAAGGAGATGAAAGAAATGGAACACGATATTCAGCTTGGATGTCTGCACAAGAAGATGGCAAAGAATTCAAGGCGTGAGTTTGTAAATGAAGGACGAGAGAATCTTCAATACTTATACGGCCTAGGACGCCTTCCCTAATCAAACATTGAGTGCTTTTTTAGGTAATGTTCTCTGGGTTGGCTCTTCCAAGCCAGTCCCGTCCAAAAAGAAGTTCGACCCCTCGAGTGAAAGGCAAGAGAGGTCGAACAGTGCGCGAGAAGGGATTCGAACCCCCAACCTTCTGATCCGTAGTCAGATGCTCTATCCGTTGAGCTACTCGCGCTTATGTAGTTTTGTTTAACCTGCGAATAGTACCCGCTTTTTATAGGCCTCCAAAACCCGCATAAATAAAGCACAAAGGGCGCCCGAATTATCGAGCGCCCTTTGTCATGAAGCCGTTTTACTTAATTAGCCAACCTTCTTCACGCGACCATCAAGGGCTGGAACTTGGGTGACCTTTCCAGCTGCCATATCGGCCTTTAGTGCATCTACAAATACATCAAGTAGTGCGCCGAAAACCTTGGCCTGGGCTGGTGAGAACACATTCACATATCCATCTCCACCATAAATGATGTAGTCAAGAGTTGTAAGTGTGTAAACAGTTGAGTCCTTAGCGATTGGCGTTCCATCGTTCTTAGTAACAGAGACGATACGACTGCCAAGTGGCTTAGAAGCATCAAATGAGAACTTGAATCCCGATACCTGTGGGAAGCGGCCATCGCCTGGGTAGTTTCCACCCACACCATTTTCAAGTGCTGCCCAAAGATTTGCACCAGTCACAACAGTTGTTGCAACCTGGTTACCGAATGGATAGACAGTAAGTGCATCTCCCAGAGTTACATCCAATGCGCCAGTACCAGTACGAACTAGTTTGGTATCAGCTGGGATATAAGTCTTTGCAGGGAATGTGTCGCGGATTCCGCCACCATTTGAAAGTGCGAAGTCAGTCTTGTACTTAGCACGTAAAAGATCTGCAATGTAGATTCCCATTGGGTTTTCACCCGAGCGCTCGACTGCTGGAGATCCTCCACGTGGGAATACGCCAGATACTGAACCAATCTTGATATCAAGCTTTGCAGACAACTGATCCTTGTACTTCTTAACCAATGCCGCAGCAGTTGCATCTTGTGTTGTCACAGTGCTAACAACGCCAGTATTAATAGTTGGCGTTGCGGCCTTCAAGATATTTTGAATTGAAGTTCCAACTACTTTGCCATTGTTGATACAGATCTGTGCACGTGTGTACTCAACGCCAGCGTTGCGAACTTCACCAAGAAGAACTGGTGTTGAACGATTTGTTGGAGGAATAATCGTTGAGAAAGTCTGGTGGCTGTGGCCGCCGTAAATAACTGCAGCGCCCTTAATCTGTGATGCCAAGCTGTTATATAGACCCTTAGCAACACCATCAGCGTTTTCGAGCCAGCCTTGGTGAATAACTGCAATAACAATGTCGGCTCCAGCTGCTTTGGCCTCAACGATTGCCTTGTTGATTCCAACTACGCCTGGATCGATTTCGATTGTGGCCTTTTTGCCACTTGCATCGGTGTAATCAAGGTTTCCAGGAAATACCTGTTCGATTGTCTCTGGAGTGTTTGACCCAACGATTCCAACCTTTATGCCGCCACGATCAATGATTGTGTAGGACTTGGCTTCCTTTGCACCTGACTTAAGAACGGCCATTGATGAAGCTGGGTAGTTAGAAACAACCCACTGGAAATCAGAGGCACCAATGACTTTTTGAACATGTGCCAAGTTGCGATCGTGTTCATGGTTACCGAATGTTGAAGCATCAACCTTCATTAAGTTCATTGATTCAATTGTTGGCATTTCTTCAAACTCAGTTGAAATTGGTGGAGCTGCACCGATGTTGTCACCTGATGAAACGGTGATTGTCGTTGCTGCAGCTTTGCGATCGGCCTCAAAGTTGCTGACTAGAAGTGGTGCACCAAATGAGCTACCAACTTCAATCGCACCGTGTAAATCGCTGAACTGTAAAACTTGAACGGATTTAGCTAGACCACTTACAACGGTGGCAAGCTGTGCTGCTGTGTATGTGCTCTTTGATGCCGCTGGCTTTGAGAATCCATATGCATTAACTGCCTGCACTGTTGGTGTACCTGCAGGTTGTCCTGCTACAACTGGCATAGTGACAATTGAGTGCGCAGATGCTGGAACAAATATTGGGCATGAGCCAGCACCAGCAGAGATTACGTAACCTGTAATTGAAGGTGCGACTGAATCAGAAGGTGTCCACTTAACAACGACGCCTTTAGCGCCAAGATAAGAAGTGACATTAGTTGGAGCACCTGGCAGTGAATATGTAACTGCATGTGCTGAAGGAATTAGTAGGGAGACTAATACTGCGACGGCCGTGGCAACTGCGCCAAAGCCTTGTAACTTGCGGGATACGAGGGTTTGTTTCATGGGGCAATCTAACCAGATGGGGTTTTGGTGCACCTAAATAGGAGGTAACGAAACGATGTCTTACGTGTTAACAGTACTTACGGCCAACTAAGGCGAACAGCTCTGAACGCGTAGCACTCTTAATTCGAGGTTTACCCTT
>JBMOET010000080.1:0-4356 GCA_049314595.1 Candidatus Planktophila sp.
CGCGGCGACAACCGCAATCGACTCCTTGCTGAACTTTGAATCAGCCCTGGGTCGTAATGGGGTGCAACCGCCGTTGGCCAGGTCGGAGAGTTCGATTTTTATTTTTGGAAGGCGTTGAATCGGTTCTTAACCAACGGGATTGATTCTTTGCGCTGCGGCTCGATGTTTCTCCGCTTTTCTTCGTAGCAGTTTTTCTGCTCGCTTGTTTAATTTTAAGCTAACGATGCCCTAACCACTGTGATAGCACTCGGTCAAAGGCTATTGAAAGGTTCACCGTAATCATCCCTGTCGCCATGATTGCCTTCCATACAAGTAATACTCCCACCTAAGCATCGCAATTTAGCCTAATACAAAATCTGTTATGCCCTCCCCCACATCAGCTACTACCCCTCCATCCCCAAAGCTTAGCCAGCAAAGACTGCTAGGGCTAGATGTGGTGCTTTTGAAAAATCTACAAGATGTAAGTTTTGATTTCACTGAATCTGCACTTACAGCAATCATGGGAGGTAATTGCAGTGGTAAGACGACTGTTCTTCACGCACTAGCCTGCTCTTTTAGTCCGCCAACGCCAGATTCACCTGATTACAGATTCCCTCAGTTCTTTCGGCCAAACACTGATTCATTGTGGCAGGGTAGCGATTTTACAATCCGATACGAGCACCGGACAGGTAATTGTATGACCACAACTTTGAAACTTCAATACTCAAAAGGCAACGACAGATGGTCACCTCGTTATATCAAGAGGCCTACCCGCTACACACGCTTTATCAGTATTGGGGAATCAGTTCCTGACATGGAAGTGCTGAACCTTAATCAGATGGTTCACTACCAAAGGGTGGAGAATAATGACGAAACAGCAAACCTTGTTCGAGATACGGCTGGGCAAGTTCTTAATCGGGTTTATGAGACACTTTATCGCGTGACCTACGCCTATCGGGGAAAGCTTTCTGTTGGAGTCAGAACGCCGACGGTTACTTACTCTGGTCTTTCAATGAGTTCCGGAGAGCAACGAGTATTTCGCGTGCTTGACTCAGTCTTTCGTGCCCCCAAATATAGCCTTATCTTGATTGATGAATTGGATCTTTTCCTTCACCAAGATGCACTCCAAAGACTGCTTGGTAAACTCCAGCAGCATTGCATCTCAAAGCATAAGCAACTTATATTTACCACCCACTTTCCACCTATTGCAGAGATGTATAAGGAGGTATGCATCTATACACTAAACAGGGTGCCGGCAAGGACAGTGATATGGCGAGGATACTCATATGAGGCATTGCGGCACATCACGGGAACCCAACTGAAACCGATCCAGCTCTACGTTGAGGACGATGTTTCTGAATTAATCGTAATGTGCATTGCTGAAGAGCTAGGGATTTCCAGATTTATTCAGATTGGATATTTTGGGGCTGCGGATAATGCATTTAGTATGGCTGCTGGCCTGCTGCTCTCGGAAAAGAACTTAGACTCTACTATCGCTATCCTTGATGGGGATGTATACGGTAGCTGGAAAACAGGAAATCAGTCTCGTAAAGACCGAATCAAGAAAGCAATCACTGGCACTGGACCAGAACATCTTGCCCAGCGTAAAAAGCTGATACGAATGGTTCGTTCCTTTTCACGAGTTGATACAGTGAGCGGGATCATGAATTCGCCAGAGCAGATTCTGCATTCAATGCTTCACTTGGTTGGCTCCCATTTGGTCCCCAATAACCGCAAGGTTTTGCATAAAATAGCACTTGGCGTTCATAATGTGCCAGAGCGGCATGGATTCGTTAACAAGATCATCGAGATCACAGGCGAGCAGCGAGGTATTGCTCTTTCCAAATTGATTGAAATTGCGTCGCTTGCTCCAACCTGGTCTGAATATACCCGGCCAGTGAGATATTGGCTGAATAGACGTAAGGCAGCTCTTGCTCTTTAAGCATCTGGCAACTTATTTGCTCCATGAGCATCATGTGTTTACTTGATTGACTGGCACCATTCACATTCTTCACGAAGTAATGATGCAGGGATTATCAGCTATAAGCCCCGGGCTGATTAAAAGTCCGTTACCAGGCATCTTGGCGCTGCTGAGAGTAATACCAATTGCTTTTCGTACAGTTCGCAGGTTACTGGTAGTCGACTAAACTGTACAATAGATTGTAGATTTACAATGGCTAAAATTAAATTGAAGTTTGGCAAATTGCTGGCCAAATAAATATCTAAGAATCTATGAATATTTATCTTCCATTCACCGTCATGCACTCCACCGCAATCTGCATCTTCGCCTACAAGCGCCCAGCCCACCTCAAGCGAGTGTTAGATGAACTGGCTGCCAATCCCCCTGCTGCTGGCCAGCCCCTCATCGTGCGTCGCTTTATACCCCTAGCGCCCTTGGCAATCCAATAAGCTTTTTATTCATAAGATCTATCTAATCTAATCTGATTGATTCTTGTGGCTATATATTTCTCTTGATTTAAACTGGCGACAAGCCCCGTATTTCCCAAATCCTTAGGCCAAATTTTATGATCAAGTCAGCCCTAAGAAAAATCCTTCAAAAGCTTTCAGCACCTCAACCAGAAGGGTATTTTGATAGCTATGAGGAAGCTGCTCTGTATTGCAGCAAGCGAACGAAAAATTCATACGAATCTACTATGCTTTGTAGATATCGGTTTGAGAAATTTAATAATTTCCTGGCAGGCAATGGAAACTTGCTGGCTTCTCCATCTGCAGCCGTTCTTCTCTATGCGATTTCAATTTATCTGTTGAATAACAACAGGAAAACGCCTCGGGTTATTGACTTTGGCGGTGCGTGTGGCGAGTCAATAGTAATGATTGCGAGTATCATGGGGGGGGGTGTACAAAACAAGCTGGGTAATTGAATCTCCTTCTCATTGTAAAGAATCGGCAAATTGGAAGATTTCACAGGATGTTAGGTTTAGTTCGTCTCTAGAAAGCATTATTGCCGAAAATCAGATTGATATTTTCTTTAGTTCTGGCACAATTCAGTATCTTGCTACCCCATTGGATCCCCTTATCGCAGTTGCCAATGCAGGCATACCGCTTGTGGCGCTAACCCGTAATAACTTTGCAGCTACCTCGAGGATTGTTGCCCAGCGCTCCACTCTCGCGATGAATGGCACAGGAAGCCACCTGCAGGAATATGGCAATCCAAGTATCTACTACCCAAACACCTCAATGGTTAAAGCTCAGGTAGTAGAGATCTTTTGCTCAAAGGGCTATAATATCTTGATGGATACATCAGGAACGTCAAGTGGGGTCTATGGAAATGGCAATTATTCTGGCGATTTGGTTTTCAAAAAGCCTGATCTATTGTAGCGTATCTATGATAACGAGTAGTAATTTTGCAGGCATCAACCCTTGCTTGCTCTGAATCAGGTCTTCAAAGCTTGGCAACAGAACTAATCACTATATGTCGAATCCTATCTGTAATTCATTGGTGACCAACAAGTAGATGCTTGCAATCTGCATTTTCGCTTACAAACGCCCAGCCCACCTCAGGCGAGTGCTAGATGCGCTGGCTGCCAATACCGCAGCCGCTAGCCTGCCCCTCATTGTCTATGTTGATGGGCCCAGGGGAGAGGCGGACCAGGCAGCTGTTGCTGAGGTTGTGGCAGTTGCGCAGCAGGCCACAGGATTTCTCTCAGTTGAGGTGCGTTCCAGTTCTGAGAATTTGGGTCTTTATCGCTCTCTTACTGGTGGCATTAACACGATTTTAGCAGAATATGAATCTATCATCGTTCTTGAAGACGATATTTTAACGTCTCCTCATTTTCTCCAGTTCATGCTGGATGGCTTAGAGCTGTATCAAGATAGTCCTGAGGTTGGGTCTATCAGTGGCTACACACCACCAATTAGGCAAGAGTTACCTGAAACATTTTTCCTGCGTGGTGCTGATTGCTGGGGCTGGGCAACTTGGCGAGATCGCTGGAAACTTTACCGCCATGATGCGAAAGCGATGGCCAGAGAGATTCGCGATAGGGGCTTGGCAAAAGAATTTGATCTGCTTGGCCATTACCCATACTTGGCGATGCTTGAAGGAAGAGCTGCTGGCAAAAATAACAGCTGGGCTATTTGCTGGCATGCAAGCTGTTTTCTGGCTGGTAAACTTATACTCTACCCAGGTAAATCGCTGGTATCAAACATTGGCTTCGATAATAGTGGTGAACATTGTGGCCCTAGTGCCTTGCTGTCAACAAAGATTGATGCCGAGCGGCCAGTAAGAGTTCAGAAGATTCCTCTAAGTGTTGATCTAGACATTTTCACTACTTATTCTTCTCATTTTATTGTAGCTAATCAACTTTTGAAGAAGGTTAGAAGTCTCTTTCGTAGAGTTGCAAAGCGAATTCTGAGATT
>JBMOET010000081.1:0-4197 GCA_049314595.1 Candidatus Planktophila sp.
TTGTCAGTGGCGTTCTCTAAGGTGACGGGTATGAGAAATCTACGGTTAGGGATAAGCCTTATTGGCATCTCTATCTTTTCGATACTGATACTGGACTTTCTACCGGGGCCGTGGGCCAATGAGATGCCCTTTGCCGACTCGACGTTTGTTTATGTTGTTATGGGATTAGTTTTTTATGTAGCAATCTATTTTTTGGGGTCACCATCCCTGAAGTACTTTGGGCTCCCCCGCTGGCATTTCAAGACTGGGGTGGGGCTGTTGGTTGGCTCATTCTTTGTAATCTCTGAAATAACTGGATCTGACAATGTACATCTGGGTACGATTATTTCGATTCGTGGAGTAATTTTCTTGCTAGCTGTGGGCTTTGGTGAAGAGTTGGTTAGCCGTGGCCTTGTTTATGGTGCTTTAGAAAAGTTTGGCAATCTCTCAGCCATTTTTATCTCTTCGCTTCTTTTTGGTTTGATGCATTTGAATCTATACACGGGTGGGGACTGGGATCCGTGGGAGGCGTACTGGCATGTTACGAGCGCCTTTGCTTTTGGGCTACTTGTCTGTGCGTTGATGATCATTACGCGAAGTGTTTGGGTGGCAGTTATTTTTCATGCGTTGTGCGATTGGAGCATTGTCTTTGACAAGGCCAGTGCAAACTTACCCGGCAGGCAAGATTGGGGCGTTGGGTTTTGGGAAGGGGTAACTGTGCCCTTCAGTAATGTCTCGCTCTATATTGGTTGTGCTCTAGTGCTGTTATGGATCGACCGTGGTGGCGTGCCTGTGTGGGTTTATCGCTTGGCGCTTAAGTGGAAGTTAGTGAAGCCAGAAGTTCAATACCTTGCTAATTAGTGGCTGGCGCTGCGCCACTTCTTCCAAGCCCCAGTGCTGAGCAAGGCCCAGGCTACTAATAAGGGTTGAAAGAGCAGGCGTATAAAGCGAGCCTTATCGCTATTTAAACCAAAGGCATCGGTGTGGTTTATGTATTGCGAGATGTTGCCCCAGAAAACTGCAACAAAGAACAGTGCGACTATCCAACCGACCTGGGTTCTGTATTTCCATAGTGCAATTAATGCAAGCCCCAATGCAATCTCAACAACTCCAGATGCAATTACTACTTGATCTGCCCATGTTTTTAAAAGGGATGGCACCTGTGCTTGAAACTCTAGGCGACTAGTTGTTAAGTGTTTGATGCCGGCATATGCAAGAGCTATTCCTAGAACCACTTGGGATGTGCGTTGTGCGATTTTCATAGAAGAATTAAACACTATCTGGAATCGCAAGTATGGGGGAAGTGTTGATTGAGTTTGCGTTGACCAAGAATTACCAAGGTACTACCTGCATCTCTTCCCATAGGACTCCCGTTAACTTCTTTTGATCGGCTGTCCCAGTGGCATCGAATTCGCGAGTTGCTAGCCAGATCGCTGTTAGCGCACCTTCCTCGGCAGATAAAGGTGCATCAGCTCCGCCCATATCGGTGCGTGAATGATTAGGGCATAGTGCATCGATTAGGAATCCGCGGCTACCTAATCCGGTCTCATGTGCCAAGTTTCGAACAAGAGCGTTTACGCCAGCTTTACTGACTCTATAAGGCGCTAATCCCCCAGTATTACCTGGCCCAGACATGCGACCTAAACAAGCAGAGAAGACAATCACTCGGCCACTGCGCGCTGCCGCCATAGGTGCGGCCAATGTGTTGAGTGCACAAAATACTGAATCTAAATTAATCGCCATCACTCTGCGCCACTCTTCATTATCGGTCTTAAGAGTCTTTGACATCTTTGCACTCATTACTGCATGGGCAATGATCAGGATCTCTGGTGTGCCAAAGGTTTCTAAGATTTCATCAAAGCATCTCTTGGCAGCATCAATATCTTCTAGATCAACGCTGCGATATTCACAGTGTAATTCGGCTGCAGACTGCGCTAAACGTACGCTGTCTTTCGCAACTAAGACGATGTCATGGCCCAGTGCTTTTAGCGCTTTAGCGCTCTCAAAACCAAGACCGCGAGATCCACCAGTAACAACGACAAGTGACATAAAGAGAACCCTGGTTACTTACGACGTAGTTGGCGCAGTGATGCTTTCATGGCTTTGCGCTCTGCTTTGGCAACCGGATCTTTCTTGGTTGGAAATGCCCACTTAAGTATCAGAGCAAGGATGGCTACACCAATGAATCCGCCAAAGCCTTGGAAATAAAGTCCGTTATTGATTCCTCCGAGCATGGCGCAAAGTTAGCGCAGGTCGTGCGAATTTTCTCGGTGAAAATATGGTGTGATAATGCGGTTTTACTGCCGGGCGGCTAGTCTTGGATTATGAGAAAACCGATTACAACCCAAAGTCTGCGTAGAACAAATGTGCTTGCTGGAATTTTGCATCTGGCGCAGATGATTGCCGTACTTGCGTTAAGTAATGACTTTGCCCTGCCAATTACTGCGACTTATATGTCTGGGCCACCAGGCTCTACATTCTCAGCTCCCGTGGTTTTGTTCTCAACCCCTGTTGGTTTAACGGTAGCGATTTTCTTAGGCTTATCTGCTGCGGCGCATTTCATTGTTGCAAGCCCGCAGTTCTTTGGCCGCTATAGCGCAGGAATTGCAGCCCAGCGAAACTACTTCCGTTGGGTCGAGTATGCGATTAGCTCATCTGTGATGATTGTATTAATCGCACAGGTCACAGGTGTTGCAGAGATTTCATCAATCATCTCTATCTTTGGTGTGAATGCATCCATGATTTTGTTTGGCTGGCTTCAAGAAAAGTATGAGACACCTGGCAATGGCGGATGGCTTCCATTTATCTTTGGTTGCATAGCTGGAGTTGTACCTTGGCTTGTGCTTTTATTTTATGTCTTCTCTATCGGTGGGGTCAGTGATACATCGGCGCCGGCATTTGTTTATGGAATCGTCTTTACAATCTTTGTCTTCTTTAACTCATTTGCCCTTGTGCAGTGGTTGCAGTACAAGAAGGTTGGAAAGTGGAGCGATTACATCCGTGGAGAGCGCACCTACATAACCCTCTCTTTGATAGCTAAATCAGCCCTTGCCTGGCAGATATTTGCTAACACTCTGATTCCCTCTTAACCAAGGGATCTTGCTCCCCCGTCTACAGCGCTGCCATGTTCAATACTGGCTATCCATTTCTATTGTATTGCCCTCATTATGCGAGTACGTTGCAAAAGTCGAAATCCGGCCACGGAGAGGGAGAATTACATGGCAACTACAAATGAGATATGGAGCTTATGAAGGTAGTTAATCTATCTACTACCCCAATAAAGGGGTTTCAGCTTCATCATCCTGCCTCAATAGAAATCACTGCGCGCGGGGCTGTTGGAGACCGCGAGTTCTTCTTGGTAGATCAAGAGAACGCAATGTTTTCTTTTACCAAGGTTGGGGCGATAGCGCCACTGCTTGCTCGTTATGATGCACAAAGTGCGACCTTGGCCATTGTAGAAAATGGTGAAGTGCTTGTTGAAGGAAATGTTGAAGAAGGGCCTGAACAAGCAGGTAACTTCTTCGACGTCTGGCAAATAGAAGGACGTCTGATTGATGGACCGTGGAATCAACTGCTCTCTGATCGACTGGGTAAAGTTGTAAAGTTAATTAAGGCTGCCCCTGGTCGAAATGGCAGTGATGTTGAACCTCTGTCGCTGATGAGCAGTGCATCTATGAAAGCCCTGGAGGATTCAGCCAAGGTTGGTCCCATTGATCCTGACCGCTTTCGCATGCTGATTCAAGTCGATGGCATTGCAGCTCACGAAGAAGATACGTGGGTCGATCAAGAGTTCGCTATCGGAAGCGCCATTATTAAAGCAGGTGGCCCTGTGAAGCGATGTGTGGCAACCACGCGAAATCCAAAGAGCGGGATAGTTGATCTAAAGACGCTTAAACTGATCGGTGGTTATCGCGGCCGCCAGGAGTCGCGATTTGGAACAGGTTTTAACTTTGGTATCTATGCAACGTGCGTGCAGCCCGGAACCATCAGTATTGGTGATCAGATAACCAAGCTATAGCTTCATTGTTGGATCGAAATGTGCGTTGAGTACACATGAAAATTGACCCAGGATTAGCGCTATTTAGAATCGACCACCCGATGAGCTATCACTGCTCAATCGCTGGGAAAGATAAATGGGAACTATGGATATGAATACCAAGGTCGCGGCCGAGATCAGATAAATAGAGGAGAGTGCAGGAAACCTAGGGCAGTTTTCTT
>JBMOET010000082.1:0-3758 GCA_049314595.1 Candidatus Planktophila sp.
TGCTTCTAAGAAAGCTGCTTCTAAGAAAGCTGCACCTACGAAGACCACCAAGAAAGCGAGCAAGTAGATGGATATGCACTCACAGAGTGATGAGAGTTTGGTGGAAGAGGTTCGAAACGAACTTCAAGAGATCGATGCAATGGCAATCAATGATCACGCTCCTCGCTTTGAAGAGCTTCATCAGAAGTTGGCAACTGCGCTCTCCTCTATCGATGGTCTCTAAGGGGAAGTTTTCTTTATGAAGATTCGTCTAGATGCCGAACTCGTTCGACGCGAATTAGCGCGCTCTCGCGAGAACGCATCGGATTTGATTGAAGCTCGATCCGTGCTTGTCAATGGAATTCCCGCCACAAAGCCAGCGACCATGGTTGATGCAGAGACGTCAATTAAATTAGCGGGCAAGCGCGATGATTTTGTTTCTCGCGGTGGGCACAAACTTGCTGGAGCACTCGATGCATTTTCGGGGGTTATAGTTGAAGGACGTCGATGTCTAGATGCCGGCGCATCAACTGGCGGATTCACCGATGTTTTGTTGCGTCGCAAGGCCGCCCACGTGGTCGCAGTTGATGTTGGCTATGGTCAGTTGGCATGGTCACTTCGCCAAGATCCACGTGTAAGTATTTTAGATCGCACTAATATTCGACACTTAACGGGGGAGCTAATCGGAGGTCCGATCGATCTAGTTGTCGCTGATTTAAGTTTTATCTCCCTGACATTAGTCTTGCCCGCCTTGGCAGCTGTTTCTCGCCCTGAGGCCGATTTCGTGGTTATGGTCAAGCCTCAGTTCGAAGTCGGACGAGAGAAGTTGGGAGCCGGCGGCGTTGTTCGAGATCCCGCACTTCGCAAAGCTGCAGTAATAGATGTTGCCGACTCTGCCTACGATGTTGGATTAGGTACGCTCGGAATTGCAGCCAGCCCTCTTCCGGGTCCAGCTGGCAATGTGGAGTATTTCCTGTGGCTTCGACGAGGGGCGCCACAGATTGATTATCGTGCCTTAGATGATGCGATTGCGGCTGGTCCTCAATAATGAGAAATCTACTTCTTGTCTGTAATCCTGCGCGAGCCGAGGCAGTAGCTGCAGCTGTGCAGATTGCCGATGACTTTATTAATGCAGGTTTTTCTATCGTGACAATTTCTGACATAAAACTAAAGAATGTTGCTAACTGCACAATTGATGAGTTACCTGATGTGGAAGTTGGTGTCGTTCTTGGGGGAGATGGAACGATGCTTCGAGCCGCTGAGGTAACTCGAACTCATCAAATTCCATTGCTGGGGGTGAATCTTGGCCATGTTGGCTTTTTGGCCGAGGTCGAAAAAGTAGATCTTTCAACAATAGTTTCTGCGATTGCTAACAAGAGCTATGTAATAGATTCACGGATGACTCTTAAGTACTCAGTAGTCAGAGATAGTGTTGAAGTCGCCAACGGATGGGCACTCAATGAAGTAATTGTGGAGCGCGAACACGCAACAATGGTTGAACTTTTCCTAGAAATCGATGGCCGTCCAATCTCACGGTGGGGTTGCGACGGCTTAATCTGTTCAACGCCAACAGGCTCTACGGCCTATGCGTTTTCGGCAGGTGGGCCAATCGTTTGGCCTGAAGTCGATGCCCTAGTGGTCTTGCCCAACTCAGCTCATGCATTATTTTCTCGTCCGTTAGTGATTTCAACTGATGCACAGATAGTTGTTCGTATTGAATCTCGCGAGGCCATGCTTTCGGCCGACTCGTTACGTAACTTCCCTTTGATTAAGGGTGATCGCGTCCATATTACAAAAGATGCTAGTTATGTACAGTTAGCGCATTTGAAGAGTTCGTTATTTAGTGATCGCCTAGTTGCAAAGTTCAAACTTCCCGTTGAAGGTTGGCGCGGTGAGTGATCGTTCTTATTTAGATGAAATAACTATTCGCTCCATAGGTGTAATTGAAGATGCAACGTTGGAGATTTCGCCAGGATTGACTGTGCTTACAGGCGAAACCGGCGCCGGCAAAACCATGATTCTCAGTGCGCTTAATCTTATTCTTGGCGGCAAAAGTGAGAGTGCATTAGTCAGAGTTGGAAATGATCGACTGGTGGCAAGTGCTCGATTTTCAATTGCAGATGACCAGGTCTCATATTTTGAGGACTCCGGAGTCATGATAGAAGATGGCCAAGTGGTCATTACGCGAACCGTTAACCGCGATGGAAAGAGCAAAGTAAGTGCTAATGGAATCTCTGTTCCGGTAAGTGTCCTATCTCAAATCAGTGAACATCTCGTTGAAGTTCATGCCCAAGCAGCAAATGTAAATATTAGTAAGAGCTCTAGCCAACGTGAACTCCTTGATCGCTTTGGTGGAGCCGAAATTCAAGAGATTTTCTCTGATTACAAGCAATGTCTTTCAAAGTATCACGAGCTCAAAGCACGCATTGTTGCGTTTGAGAAGAGTATTGATGCAAAGGACTCCGCACTTCTTAACCTTCGTGAATTTACTTCGTTGATGAAAAAGCTCAACCCGATAAGTGGTGAATATTCTCAGATAGAAATTGACATCGAACGACTATCAAGTGTCGAAGAGTTGCGAATTGCAAGCGAACTGGCCCACCAAGCATTGGTGACGGATGAATCTGGGGTTTTAAACTCCCTCTCAATCGCACGCCGGGCACTGGAATCGGCTCGCAGTAAAGACCCGGCTTTGGAGGCGATTTACAGTGTTATGAGTGAGAGTTTCTACTTAATTTCAGATGCCAGCACAAGCATGGCCTCATATATTCAATCTTTAGAGGCAGATCCAACTCGATTAGATTTCCTGCAGTTGCGTAAGTCTGAGATTAATAACGCGATCAAGAAATATGGAAGCGATGGTTCGCATGCAGATGAGTTGGACGCACTTATTCATAGGTTTACAAACGCAGCCGAGGCGATTCAAGATTTAGAGGGTGGTGATGAGAAATTAGCAACACTTGAAAATGAATTGAACGCTGCAAAGAAGTCCTTATTAACATCGGCTAAGAAACTAAGTACTAGTCGATTGCAAGCTGCGCAGGTATTGAGCCAAGCCGTCACAGCAGAGATACACAGCTTATCTATGCCACACACATCGATGAGCATTCAAGTGAATTCCCCAGATTACGACGCCGTTAAAGAATCTGATTTTACTGCAACTGGCTGCGACGAGATTGCAATGATGTTGTGTGCGCATAAAGGTGCCCCACTAGTTTCTCTTGCTAAGGGTGCAAGTGGCGGTGAAATGTCGCGAGTCATGTTGGCTCTAGAAGTAGTCATCGCGGCAACTCATCCAGTCGGCACCTATGTCTTTGATGAAGTAGATGCTGGAGTTGGCGGCAAGGCTGCAATCGAGGTCGGACGACGTTTGCACGCTCTGTCAGAGCACGCGCAAGTAATCGTCGTAACCCACCTTCCACAGGTAGCCGCTTGGGCGGACTCACATTTCGTCGTCAATAAAAACAGTGATGGATCGGTCAGCCAAAGCGATGTAAGACAAGTAACTGGCGATGAGCGCCTCATTGAGATCGCCCGCATGCTGGCAGGCCTAGAAGGCTCTACAAGTGCCAGAGAACACGCCGCTGAGCTGCTTTCTTTGAAGAGGTAACTGGCTGCGCACAAGCAGTGATAGGTTTGTCTTCCATGGGCCAACCTCATGTAACTAAGCACTTATTTGTCTCCGGCGGAGTCGCCTCTTCACTTGGCAAAGGACTCACCGCTTCATCACTTGGAAGGCTCCTTGTAGCCAGAGGCCTGCGTGTAACCATGCAAAAACT
>JBMOET010000083.1:0-3615 GCA_049314595.1 Candidatus Planktophila sp.
CCACCGAGCTCCATCGAGCAACGAATAACGTTGTCGGCCGCCTCTTTAAGTAGAACGCGACCAACTTCAGTTGATCCAGTAAATGAAAGATTCTTAACGCGTGGGTCATGCAGCATCTTTGAAATCGCTGGGCCAGTTTTTTCTGGTAGCACCAAATTGAGAACGCCCTTTGGCAAACCTGCGCGCTCCAAAATGTCCACGATATACATTGCAGTCAATGGTGTTTCAGTTGCCGGTTTTAGAATCATTGTGCAGCCCGCAGCAACTGCTGGGCCGATTTTGCGAGTAGCCATTCCAGCAGGAAAGTTCCACGGTGTAATGAGAATGGAAAGACCGATTGGTTGGTGCGTTACTAAGATGCGTTTGTCCCCTGATGGAGATTTGCGGAAATCACCTGGGGTGCGAACAGCCTCTTCTGCAAACCATCGGAAAAATTCAGCTGCATATCCCGCTTCTCCGCGAGCATCTGGCATCGCTTTTCCGTTTTCACGGGAAATCAACGTTGCAATTGCTTCAAGCTCACTGGTCATAATTTCAAAGGCTTTGCGCAAAATCTCTGATCTAAATCGTGGCGCCGTCTTGGCCCACGAAATGGCAGCGGAATCGGCTGCGGCGATGGCGGCTTCACACTGGGCATCAGATGCCAGAGAGACCTCGGCGATTACCGATCCGTCGCTGGGGTCATGAACGGCGACCTTGCTAGCGCCTTCAACCCATTGGCCATCGATATATAACTGTGTATGCATGGGGTGAGCATACGCTCCGCCTGCAAGAAGTTGTAGCTGGTGCGCTCTACGATAGAGCCATTGCAATGAAGTTGCTTTAAATGCAATCTATTAAGGAGTTCTAGTGCCAAAGTCGTGGACGGATGATGCGCCTAGTCCCGTTGTTCTCCAGGACCATGCTCATCTAGAGGATTCGTTTGCCTACAAAATAAAACGAAAGCTCCTTGGCAATGCACTCAACAGACACTCTCTTGGTCATCAACGGTTAAAGAAACGTTTCGCGCTTGGAATTCTCGCCTCGGACTGTATTTCTTCATCGGCATATGGCTCTGAACAGATTCTTATCGCCCTGCTTCCCGCCTTTGGTTTAGCTGCATTTGCGATCTTGATGCCGATGACAGCGGTCATTTTAGTCATCTTGACGATTATTACGCTCTCCTACCGCAATGTAATCAATGTATATACCAAAACTGGTGGTGCATACATTGTCTCGCGAGATAACTTCGGTCCAGTCGTTGCGCAGGTTGCAGCCGTTGCATTAATGCTTGATTACATCGTGACCGTTGCTATTCAATCCGCTGCAGGTGTTGCAGCGATTATTTCAACTTTTCCGGGACTCCACTCATGGAAGATTCCTATGATCTTATTTGTCATCGCATTGTTAACTTATGGAAATCTCCGCGGTGTTAAAGAGGCCGGCAAGGCCTTCGCACTTCCTACTTACTTCTTTATCGCCTGTATGTTTATTGTCTTTTCTATGGGCCTTTACCGTCAATTCAATGGCACCCTTGATGAGTTGGCGACCAACCTGCCAGGTGCAGTTGAAGTCGGTCAAGAGCAAGGGCTTCTTACCTTTGCCGCGATTTTCATTTTGCTTCGCGCATTTGCAAATGGTGGTTCATCACTGACTGGACTTGAAGCGATCTCTGACGGCGTTGCCCTGTTCCAGCAGCCAGAGCATGTAAATGCTCGCCGTACTTTGTTTGTGATGAGTGGACTCCTTGGAACATTGGTTCTAGGTGTCTCATGGTTTGCCCATAAAATTCATGCAATGCCTTATGAATCAGGTACACCAACGGTTATCTCTCAGATTGCAAAGGCGATTGTTGGTGATGGAGCTTTTGGTTCATTTATGTTCGTGATGGTCCAGTTAGCAACGATGTTAATCCTTTTTGCTGGTGCAAACACGACCTATAGCGCCTTCCCGCTCCTATGTAATTTCGTCGCAACCGATGGATACCTACCCCGCCAGTTAACTAAGCGCGGTCACCGATTAGCTTTCTCAAATGGAATACTTCTTCTATCTGGCGGGGGAGTCTTTTTAGTCCTCTTCACCGCAGGATCTGTCGAGCATCTTGTGGCTTTCTACGCTCTTGGAGTATTTACTGGTTTCTGTCTTGCAGGTTTTGGCATGACTCGTCACGCGCTACGTAACCGTACTGGAGCTTGGAGGGCGAAGGTCTTTATCAATGCTCTCTCTGGTTCAATTTCACTAATCATCGTAATTATTTTTTCCGTCGTAAAATTTACTGAGGGCGCCTGGCTTGTTCTGGTGACGGCGCCGATATTAGTAATAACTTTTCTTCGTTTGCGCCGGCAGTACACCCGCGAACAAGAGGCATTATCGGTGAAAGAGCATCAAAAACGGGCGACATCAATTTTACGCCACGATGTAACAGTCCTCGTTGATAGTGTCGATATTGCTACCGTGGGAGCGATTCGATATGCCCGCAGTCTTAATCCTCGTAATCTTACTGCCGTGCATTTTGTTATCGATGATCGTCGCGCCGAAAATATTCAGTCAGCATGGGCCGCGTCTGATGCGTTAGATGATGTGACTCTTGAGCTTATTGATTGCCCAGATAGGCGTTTGGCTAATTCAGCTCTGGATTATGCAATTCGTATGACCGAAAAGGCCGATGTTGAACTTACGCTTTTGCTTCCCCGTCGTTCATATTCAGGTTTCTTAGGTCGATTACTTCACGATCAAACTGCAGAACAAATTGCAGCACCTATCTCTCAACTTCCTCGAGTGGTTGCAACTATCGTTCCTTTCGATGTTGATCGAATCACTTCATCTTCAACAATCGAAGTTCATCATTTACACGATGTGAAGACTGGTGCCCCAGTCGTAGTTCCCAATGTCCAAAAGGTAGCCGCGCAATTTAACGTCGAACCTGTTAGCCATTACGCTGAAAATATAACTGCAATCGGCGAAATTCAGTGGCGAAAGCGCGCTCAGGTACAGGGTCGCGTGACTTCGATCAAGACTGCCCCTCGTGGTGCAGCACCTACATTGCAAGTTGAAATTTGGGATGAGACCGGTGGTGTTTCATTGCAGTTCTTAGGTCGTCGAGAAATTGCCGGTCTTGAAGTTGGATCGCAAATGCGTGCTGAAGGAATGGTCGGTGAAGAAGAGGGATCCATGGTAATTCTTAATCCTTCTTACGAACTCCTTGTATAAAGGTTTTTAGCATTGCAGAGCAGTCGTTTGCTAATACTCCACCGCGTACTTCGACATTAAATAGCGACCGGGGATCTCGTAAAAGATCCCAAACTGAGCCCACTGCACCGGCTTTTTCATCCCATGCACCAAAGACCACAGTAGATATACGCGACTGTGCGATAGCACCAGCACACATCGCGCACGGTTCTAGTGTGACAATAATTGTGTGATCCTCTAAACGCCATTGACCTGTCGTTTGCGACGCTCTGCGCAATGCAACTATCTCAGCGTGCGCCGTTGGATCATTATGTAGTTCGCGTTCGTTGTGGCCAGTTGCAACAATCTCTCCGTGCTTATTGATAATAATTGCTCCAACAGGAACATCCCCGCTTACAAGGGAGTTTTGCGCAACAGCTAAAGCTGCGCGCATTAACTCTTCATCGC
>JBMOET010000084.1:0-3583 GCA_049314595.1 Candidatus Planktophila sp.
TCTGAGAAAGACTTCTCAGCCTCTAGCGTTCCGCCAAATGCATCAGGGCTATCAAATAATGATCTCAAACGCAGGTCACGAAGCCGGCTCCACTCATCGCTTGTCAGAAGTTCCACCTGAATCTGAGATTTCATAGGCAAATAATGCACTATCGGGGTAAAAAGTATTGGCTCCAGAGAAACTATGCAGGTGTGCCCTCGGCTACTTTTCTAGGCATCAAATACCCAGAAATTATTGCGGTGCAACCAAGTACAAGCGCATTAGCGCCGAATACTCCCGAAACGCCAGCAACTGCACTACATAAGCCAATTGTGGCTGGCATGGAAACTCAGTTCGCACTTCTTAAGGAGAAGGCCTTCGAATCGTTCAGACATGGCACGGCGCTGAGTATGCAGATGATCATGGTCGTTGCCTTTGCGGCAGCTCTGACTATCTTTATCTTCGCACCTAAGAAAACGCACGAAGTTGATTAGCTTATAGATTTCTATCAACAAAAAAGACCCCCCGATTTCTCGGGAGGTCTTTCGTGTAAAGCTTTTTACTTTGATGCGATAGCTGAGATTTCAAACTCAAGCTTGATGGTATCTGAAACGATTACTCCACCAGTTTCTAGAGCAGCATTCCACACAAGACCGAAATCCTTACGGTTGATCTCTGATGTGCCTTCGAAGCCAAAGCGAGCATTTCCATATGGATCTGTTGCTGTGCCTTCGTAATCGAATTCAATTGTAATTGGCTTAGTTACATCTTTGATTGTTAGATTTCCTTCAGCAACAAGTTTGTCTGATCCTGAGTCTTTTACTGAGGTTGATGCAAAAGTAACCTTTGGAAAGTTTGCAACATCAAAGAAATCTGCAGACTGCAAGTGACCATCGCGGTCTGGACTACGAGTATCGATTGAAGCTGCATTTATTTCGATTGAAATCGTTGCGGCTCCATCTGCTACAACGGCTGATCCAGCGAAATCGTTGAATGAACCACGAACCTTTGTGACCATTGCATGGCGGGCGCTAAAGCCCACGCGGCTATGTGAGGCGTCGATTGCAAAGCTTCCTGCTGGTAAAGATGACAAAACAGACATGTAAATTCCTTAATTTGAAGGTGGAGAACCGCTTTTACGGTACTTGCGGAGCCTAGTCTAATTTAGTTGAAAGTTCAACTAAATGGGATATCTCACTGGGCCCGACTCCACAACACCCACCGATGATGGTTGCACCACATTGTTGCCATGCGTGAATCGTCGTGGCATCGAATCCATGATCGGCAGATCCATGCCAACTCTTTGCATCTGCATCCCACACGCGACCTGAGTTTGGATAAACAATAAATGGAATACTCGAATCTGCACTGGCTAACAATGAAGCTACTAAATGAGGAGCAGTGCAATTGATTCCCACGGCATATGCCGTTGATGTGGTACTCACTAATTTAACTGCGTCCGCAAAGCTCTCCCCAGAACAAATTTCACTCTCTGATTTACAAGAAAAACTCAACCAATAAGGAATATCAGTTTTGTTTTCTGCCATCAGCTCAATATATGCACGAGCCTCGTTGAGTTCAGGAATAGTTTCAAAAGCTAAGAAATCTGGTTTAGTCGATATCAGTGTAAGTAATCTTTCACGATGAAAATCCTTGAGCTCGTTAATACTTAAGCCATAGTTGCCACGATATTCAGAGCCATCTGCAAGGTAGGCCCCATAGGGACCAATAGATGCCGCAACCTTGACTGAAGGAAATCGTGCCAGCTCGCTGGATGCAATTAAGGCCGAAGTAACTTCTTCATGGCTCCACCCAAGAGATGAACATCCTGGGTACGTAACTTGATAAGAACTCGTTATTAATATCTGCGCACCGGCATCGGCAAACATTTTGTGGGCTGCTCTGATTTGATCTGGGTGACTCTTAAGCAACTCCCCTGACCACAGCGAAGTATTCAGAGAATTGCCGAGCTGTTCCAAGGCCGTAGAAAGCCCGCCATCTAACATCGTGAGCTTTAAGGCCATTGCCTAACTCTATCCGCGCTTTTTCAACTTTGCTCGAGAAACGATCTTCGCCCCATGATGTTTAACTCGAACGAGGAGTGTCTCTGCCCATGTGAACTCAACTGCCAATAGAACTAAACCCGCAATTACCAGGGGCATCGTGAATGGCCCTGGTAGAACAATTAATAGGAGCCCTACGATTATGAAGGTAGAGCCAATGACTAAGACAATCATCTTTCGAAGCGTCGATGGCAGGAGTGCCCAACTACTTGCTAACTTCTTCTTCATCCACCTTACCTCCCGTGATTCGTCCTGCATGTGCTCTAGCTGTTGAATCAGATCTAGATTTGATGATGCTGGCAATCGTTGAAATAGTAATGATACTGCCGATGACACCAAGACTAACGGGAGTTGTTATTTTTGGCATGAAGTGGAAAACCTCATGGAAATACGTCAGGATTAACTTAACCCCAATGAACATGAGAATAAATGAAAGTCCAAGTGATAGGTAGACCAGTTTTTCAAGCAAACCCTTAAGCAAGAAATACAGGACTCGTAACCCTAATAAGGCAAAGGCATTGGCGGTAAAGACAAGAAAAGTCTGCGAGGTAACCCCGAAAGTTGCTGGAATCGAATCTAAAGCAAACAACAAGTCTGTGGATGCAATGGCGATGATTACCAAGAACATAGGGGTGGCAAAACGCTTCTCACCTACCTTGATGAAGAGCTTGGACCCATGGAACTCTTTTACCATTGCCACGCGCGATCGAATTGTTCGAACCATTAAATTATCATTAGGTTCAGGATCTTCGTCCCAATGTCGGAATAGACCGAATCCTGTCCAAATGAGAATGGCACCAAAAATTACAAAGGTGAAAGAGAACTTGGCAATTGCTACAGCGCCAATCGAGATAAATACCGCTCTAAATATGAGCGCTAAAATTACACCTATGAGCAAGATTTTTTGATGGAGAATACTTGGGACAGCAAACTGCGCCAAGATAATGGCGAAGATGAAGAGATTATCTATTGAGAGTGAATACTCAACTAAATATGCAGCAAAGAACTCGGTACCAAAAGTTGAGCCAAAATAACTCCACACCCAGAGTCCAAAAGCTATAGAAGCGCTGAGATAGAAAGTGCTCCAGGCAGCAGCCTCTTTAAATGTGACATCGTGGGCTTTTCGGCTGGAAGTAAATAGATCAAGGATGATCATGGCTGCGATCAATCCAACCGTTACTATCCAAATTGTTAGTGATACATTCATATAATTCTCCCTTGACGCGCGTAAGTAATAACGTGGCCAAGGTCTTCCTAACCGATTCTCGGCCAGCGCCCCGGGTTTTTACACCGTATTGACGAGGTAGCTGTATCTAGGTACTCCCCTTAATTGTCCGAATTCTAGAATGCTCGCACACAAACTGCAAATTAACATGCCAATAGCGGAAGCAACGCGACGAGTGCCGGGTAGAGAGCTCTTACTGACTCCGCTCCCATTTTTCAAAAGGATATAGGGAGATTGAATCAAGGTTCAGGACATCCATTTTATTGGCGGCCAAAATATCCGATATCTGAGCCCTATGTTCAGTGGCATGGTGAAC
>JBMOET010000085.1:0-3422 GCA_049314595.1 Candidatus Planktophila sp.
ATTCAAATCGTTGGCGATGATCTATTTGTTACTAACCCAGAGCGTCTTGCTAAGGGAATCGCAGGAAATACTGCAAATGCGCTACTAGTAAAGGTCAACCAAATTGGAACGCTGACTGAAACTATCGATGCCGTTGAAATGGCCCACCACGCTAGTTATCGCACAATGATGAGCCACCGTTCAGGTGAAACTGAAGATACAACTATTGCCGACCTTGCAGTTGCGCTTAATTGTGGGCAGATTAAAACTGGTGCACCAGCCCGAACAGAGCGCGTTGCCAAGTACAACCAACTTCTACGTATCGAAGAAGAGCTAGCCGAAGGTGCCCGCTATGCAGGCCGCGGTGCTTTTCCACGATTTAAGGCTTAAGTAAGTACACCGATGGCACGTCGACGACAACTGAGCTTTATACGTCGGCGTACATCGAACCGCTCATTTGCACTCTTAGCAGTTCTCTTTTTTCTTACCCTCACATTAGCGCCGCCTGTTAAGCACTACTTCACTCAGCGTGCACAAATTAGTGCACTCCATGCTCAACTGAATTCAGATAACAAGGCACTTGAAAAAGCCCGTCAAGAGCTTTTAATGTGGCAAGACCCTGAGTACGTAAAATCACAGGCGCGCGAACGTTTGCATTTTGTGCTGCCAGGGGAGCGTCAATACATTGTGACTGAGGGCAGTACAACTGCTACTACAAGTACGACAACTAAAGTTGCAAACTCTTTGACCGAGGGCCAACCTTGGTACATACGCTTAATAGCATCGATTAGTGAAGCTGGTTAAAGTTGAGACAGGTTAGCCAATCAGATTTAGATTGCATTGAAACTCAATTGGGTCGCACCCCTCGCGATGTTCATGCCATTGCATATCGCTGTCCATGCGGAAAACCTGCCGTTGTCGAAACCCCACCTCGCTTAGCCGACGGCACACCGTTCCCAACTTTTTACTATGCAACCTGTCCACGTTTAACATCAGTGATTTCTACCTTAGAAACAACTGGATTAATGGGGGATATGAACGAGCGCTTGGCAACTGATGCCGAACTTGCTGGGGCATACCACGCAGCCCACGATGATTACATCGCTGCACGTTCGGCACTAGGAATTAATGTGCCAGAAGTAGATGATGTATCTGCAGGCGGAATGCCTACGCGCGTTAAATGTCTGCACTCACTTGTTGCACATTCACTTGCCGCTGGCCCAGATGTAAATCCACTAGGTGACGAGGCTTTGGCAGCGCTTCCTAAGTGGTGGCAGGGCAGCCCATGCGAGTAGCGGCCATTGATTGCGGTACAAATTCAATTCGATTATTGATCGCCGATATAGAAGGCGACAGCTTTCGCGAAGTAATTCGCACCATGGAGATTGTTCGCTTAGGCCAAGGCGTAGATCAAACGGGTGAGTTTCATCCCGAGGCAATCGCACGCACGTTAGCTGCAGTTGATAAATTTGCTATAGAGATTGCTAAACGAGGTGTGCAACAGATTCGCTTCTGCGCCACTAGCGCCACACGCGATGCCACTAATCGCCATTTATTTGTCGATGGTGTGCGCGAACGCCTTGGCATAGAGCCTGAAGTTATTAGCGGTGATGAAGAAGCATCACTGTCATTTGCTGGAGCGATTCAAGATTTATCGCCGGCAGATGGTCCCTTTTTGGTCGTTGATATCGGCGGGGGTTCAACAGAGTTTGTTTTTGGAACAAGCCATGTTGAGTTTGCTAAGAGCGTCAACATTGGCTGTGTGCGAATGACCGAACGTCATTTCACAATAGATCCTGCACCCGAGCATGAAATAGATTTGGCGCGCGTAGATATTCAAGAAGCCATCGCTAAGGCGGCCGTAATAGTTCCAATCACTTCTGCTAAAACCCTGATTGCCGTTGCAGGTACTGCAACCACGGTTGCCGCAGCTGCCCTGGATTTAAATGAATACGATCGATATGCAATTCATTTAGCTCGAGTCAGTGCTGAAAAGGTTCACGAAGTTGCCACCATGTTTTTAACCTCCACCCGCGAAGCACGTTTAAACCTTGGATATATGCACCCTGGCCGCGTCGATGTGATTCCAGCAGGTTCGCTGGTTCTCTCAGAAATTATGAAAGCAACGGGGGCTACCCACTTCATTGCATCCGAGTCAGATATTTTGGATGGTATCGCACGCTCACTATCGCGCTAAATCTGGAGGAGTGGCTCATTACACGGAAAGTCACATAGGGGACCTCCCAAGAAATATTAGGTTGTACTAAATACTTCTGACATGAGAAAAATAACTAGCCTGCTTCTTTCCCTCTCGATCGTGTGGATGGGTTCAATGGCACCTGCCCAAGCCGACACACCTGACCTCACTAACTTGAATCTGCCAGTAGTTTCTTCAATGAGCGGCAAGTTCGTCAGTGGCACTACCAACACAACTCCGTATCTAGAAGTAACTATGGGGATCCAAGAGAAGGTAAATGCGCTTAGCACTCTTACGTTATCGATTCGACCTACTGCATGGATTGCCAATGCGCCCTCGTATCTTCAAAAATCAGGCGAGGTAACGTGTAATGGAAAGTTCGATGTTCCAAGTGCATTTGTTCAAGTTTCTCGAGTTGCAAATACAGGTGGTTTCTTAGAAACAATCACAGTGAAGTTGCAAAAATCAGATGTAAAAGTAAGCGATATTTGTTTAGGAACATATGGAATTTATGCAGTAAGTTTGACCGATACTGCAAATCATAAAATCAGTACCTTCTGGAGCAACTTAAGTGGTATCCCGGGCAAGTTTGGTTGGACCAGTACTGTTCACGCCGATGTAACAATTCCTGAAGCCAGCATCACACCGGTGTGCCAAAAGGCATTTAGTCCTGCACGTACATGGTGGATGGACTGTGTTACTAATTTCAATTATAAATCCGTAGTTGCAACGTACGATAAAGCAGCCGCAGATAAAGCAGCCGCAGATAAAGCAGCTGCTGCCAAGTTAGTTGCTGATGCTGCTGCTGCAAAAGTTGCCGCCGCTAAAGCCGTCGCTGATGCAAAAGCTAAGGCCGATGCCGCTGCAAAAGCTGCAGCAGATAAAGTGACCGCCGATGCCATTGCCGCCGCTGCAAAAGCGAAAACAGATTTAACTGATGCCACCTCCGCATTAGCTAAAGCCAACCTTGATAACAAGACTTTGTTAGCACAGTTTGATGCACTGACATTGGCTATTGACACCATGAAAACACAAGTAGCTTCGTTGACGGCACAGGTTGCAAGTACCCAGAAACTGCTTGCAACATCGAATGCACAGATCACCAAGATTTGTAGTGTTAAGCCAAAACCTAAGGGTTGCTAGGCGTTTTTAAGCGTAATAAGTAGCACTAAAGCCCTAGTACACTCGTGCTTTCACGTGGCCCCGATAGCCCAATGGCAGAGGCAGAGGACTTAAAATCCTCCCA
>JBMOET010000086.1:0-3369 GCA_049314595.1 Candidatus Planktophila sp.
GCCCTTGATTATATGAGCGGAGAAGTCGATGAGTGATGTTGCGATAATCATGGGATCAGATTCTGATTGGCCGATTATGGAAGATGCGGCAAAGCTTTTAGATCACCTTGGGATTTCATACGATACCGATGTTGTATCTGCCCATCGCATGCCACTTGAAATGGTCGAGTTTGCACAGAACGCTGCAACCAAAGGTTATAAAGTGATTATTGCCGGCGCCGGCGGTGCAGCACACTTGCCAGGCATGGTCGCATCGCTCACTACATTGCCAGTAATTGGAGTTCCGATCGCGCTAAAAAATCTAGATGGAATGGACTCTCTACTTTCAATCGTGCAGATGCCGGCAGGAGTTCCAGTTGCAACTGTCGGAGTAGGAAATGCTAAGAATGCAGCACTTCTTGCCGCACGTATATTGGGAATCTCTGATGCTTCGATATCTGCAAAAGTAAGTCAGGGCTTACAAGAGATTAATGAAGAGGCTAAAGCCAAAGGCGCTAACTTAATATCTCGCCGAAATCAAAAGACTGGTTTTTAATTAACGAGCTCTATATTCAATTGCGGGACAGCGGTTCATTACAGTTAACAACCCTGCCGCTTGCGCTCGAGCTACTGCCGCCTCATCGATTACATCTAATTGAAGCCACACAGCCTTAGCTCCAATTGCGATAGCTTCATCGACAACTTTTCCAACTAAGTTCGAGTTTACAAAGCAGTCAACAACATCGACTTTGATTTGTATTTCACTTAATGTTTTGTAACCCATCTGCCCATGGACTTCTTCGGCGCGCGGGTACACAGGGATTATTTGATGGCCCTTGTCTTGCAACAACTTTGCTACTCCAAAGGCTGCGCGATCTGGATTATTACCAAGTCCAACGATGGCCCACACCTTCATTGCTAGGAGGGCATCGATTACTTCGCTCTCTTTAATCAGTGCGTCCTAATGCGTGAAACTTCCATCCTGCATTACGCCATAGCTCTCGATCAAGGGCGTTGCGTCCATCAATAATCATTTTATTTTTAACGAGGGCTCCGATAACCACGGGATCTAAGGCACGATACTCTTTCCACTCAGTCAAATGAAGAATTAAATCTGCCTCTTCAACACAATCTGTAACAGTTTCGGCAAAGTTCAGGTTAGGAAAACGCTTGCGGGCAGGCTCAATACCTTTGGGATCGTGCACAACTACGTTTGCGCCGGCTGCATGAAGTTGCACAGCGATATCTAATGCGGGGGAGTCGCGCACGTCATCGCTATCTGGCTTAAATGTTGCCCCAAGGACTGCAATTTTATATTGAGTTAAATCCTCTGATAGATCACTTCGAACAACATCGATCACGCGCTGGCGAGCACGAAGATTGATTGCATCGATTTCACGCAAAAACTCAAGTGCCTGCTTTGCGCCAAGCTCTTCTGCGCGTGCCATAAATGCTCGAATATCTTTGGGCAAGCAACCTCCACCAAATCCAATTCCTGCTTGCAGAAAACGGCTACCAATACGAGGGTCGTAACCTATTGCCTTTGCAAGAACTGTGACATCTCCACCAGAGGCCTCACACACTTCGGCCATTGCATTAATGAAAGATATCTTTGTCGCAAGGAAAGAGTTAGCAGCAACTTTAACGAGTTCGGCGGTTGGTAGATCGGCTCGAATCCAAGGAGTTCCAAGGGCGAGAATTGGTGCATAGACATCTTTTAATATCGCCTCTGCGCGATCGTTTGCAACTCCGACAACGAGGCGATTGGGTGTTAACGTATCCTCAACTGCAAATCCTTCACGTAAGAACTCTGGGTTCCAAGCAAGGTCTGCCTGCGGCGCTGATTGTGCAAGTTGATCGCGTAGGGATTGTGCGGTACCAACTGGCACTGTTGACTTTCCAACTACTAGCGCCCCCTCTTTTAAGTAAGGAGCAATTTCACTAACTGCCGACTTAACGTATGTAAGATCTGCAGCTAGGCCACCCTTAGTTTGTGGTGTGCCAACACAGACAAAGTGAATATCGGCAGCGGCAACTGCAGAAAAATCAGTTGTGAAAGTTAAGCGGCCACTCTTTATCTCCTGGGCCAACAATGTATCGAGTCCTGGCTCATAAAAAGGTAGCTCTCCTCGAGAGAGCATTTCAACTTTATTTGGATCTGTATCGACTCCGATGACTGTAAAACCAAGGGAAGACATGCAGGCTGCATGTGTTGCGCCTAGGTATCCGCAGCCAATAACTGAGAGTTTTGAGTTCATGGCCATGAGTTTACTTCAGCGCTCCGCAAGGATTTTCATCGGCGGTACGAGTCTTAAACTTATCCACTGTTGTTGGTGTTGCACTTGCGCTAGATGATGCAGAAGGCGAAGGCGTGACCTCATCGATCAGCGGCAAATCTTGGCGAAGGCGATTAAAGAGATCAGGGGCCAAAACCTTATCCCACGTCACAACCGAGCCAAGTCCTGCAACTCGGGCATTTGCATTGCCAAGTGGGATCGTGAGTGTTCGCACTTTGCTGGCCGATAGATTCTTCAACTGCTTAGCTAATGTTAGTAAATCACTGCTATTTAGTTGTGAATCGGTTTTAACTGTTGCGATTGCAGCGTTAAAGAAACTAACTAATTTAACTGGATTAAGCAGTACACCAGTGCTTGTTACTTTTCTTAGAACTGCACTCATGAACTGTTGTTGGCGTTGCATGCGCCCCAAATCTCCCATTCCATCAAAGTCGCGCGTTCGAACATACTTGAGAGCTTCAATTCCATCCAGAGTATGAACACCTGCACTCATGACTAAGTGACTATTCGGGTCATTAATATCTCGCTTCGAACAAACGTCGATTCCACCGAGTGAATCAACCATCCCGGCAAATCCTGCAAAGCCAATTTCGACATAGTGGTCAATACGCACGCCGGTTTCATTTTCGATTGTCTGAATTAAGAGCGGTGCACCACCCCAAGCAAATGCGGCATTGATCTTTCCTTTTGCCGCACTGACTGTTCTGTCTTTATATAATGAGGACTTATGTTCTGGGATAGTGACAAGGGAGTCACGCGGTATAGAAATAATAGTTGCCTTATCGCGGGCTTTACTGATGTGCACAAGAAGCATCGTGTCTGATCGTGCTCCGGCCGCTGATTTCGTTGTTCCAACGCGTAAGAGTTTTGACTGTTCTTTTGTCAGACCTTCGCGAGTATCAGAGCCAACTAATAGATAATTAAGCGCAGTCGAAGGTTTATCTGGGCGCTTATCGAGATTGCTAAAAACATCGATACGGTCAATTGCGCCGCTGACCTGACCGAGCCCAAGCCAGGCGATAGCCGAAATGGCGACGGTGGCGACCGAGAGTGATGTAATAATTCGAATTGGTCGCGTCGCTTTCACAGGCGA
>JBMOET010000087.1:0-3317 GCA_049314595.1 Candidatus Planktophila sp.
GAACGATTCGAAGGCCTTCTCCTTAAGAAGTGCGAACTGAGTTTCCATGCCAGCCGGAGCTTGAACGCTCGTAAATGCAATTGAATGAGAAACTTTTTCAGCTAACTGTGCCGGCAATTGCTTTACGGATTCAGCCATCCCGCTTCGATAGGTAGAGTTTAAAATTGCACCAACGAGTGCTATACCCAATGCAGATCCAAGCTCACGCGCAACATCATTGACTGCCGATGCGACGCCCTGTTTTTCTGCTGACAGAGAGTTAGTGATTGCAGTCGTTGCAGGAGTTGATGCTAGGGCCATTCCAAAGGCAAAAAGCGCCAAGCCGCTCCAGAAATGAAAATACGAAAAAGTCAGTGGCATAGTGCTAAAGACGTACATTCCGATACCAAGAAAAGTAAGTCCAAAGGAGCCAAGGTATTTTTGTGGAATTGTTTTACTTAATATCCCCGCAACCCGTGACATCGGTAAAACAATCAGTGGGACGAGTAATAACTTGAGAACTGCCTGCCATGGCGTAAATCCATAGACGAACTGTAAGAACTGCAGCCCAACAAAGATAAAGCCAAACTGTCCAAAGAACTGCAGCATGATTGATAGTGCACCCATAGAAAAGCCACGGTTAGCGAAAAGGCGAGGATCGAGCAGGGGTGCATCTTTACTTAACTCAACACGAATAAAAGTTGGAAGTGCGATAGCAGTCACCGCAAAGCCAGCAATGGCATGTGGTGAACTCCAGCCAAGTTCGGCTCCCTCAATAATTGCATAAACCAATCCACCTACCAAGGCGATTGAAATAAGTCCGCCTGCGACATCGAGCTTCTTTCCGGTCGTATCGACAGAGTTTGGAACAACGGTAAGTGCTCCTAGAAGTCCAAGCAGTGCCAGCGTTATATTTAAAGCAAAGAATGAATGCCATGAGTAATACCGCATTAAAAAGGCGCTACCAAAGAGACCGATAAATGCGCCTCCACCTGCAACACCAACCCAAACTCCCACGGCACGCGAGCGATCTTCTGGAGGGAAGGAAGTAGTAATCACTGAAAGCGTGGATGGCATAATGAACGCTGCGCCAATGCCCATGACAGCGCGCAAGATAATGAGATGTCCAACGCTGTCAACGAAAAGTCCATATGTTGCAACTACGAGATAGATCAACAGACCAAAGACCAAACCATTCTTTCGGCCAAATCGGTCTGAGAGTGCGCCTGAAATTAGCAGAAGTCCAGCAAAGACCACGGTGTAGGCATCCACAATCCACGTCAACTGAGTTTGTGTTGCACCTAAGTCTCGGGCAATCGAGGGAAGTGCGACGTTTAAACCGGCAACAGCCGAAATTACTGTCATAAGACTGAGGGCAATTGCCGGCAGCGTTAACGGATGAATCTTTTTAGGCATGAGTCAGACCCTACTTTCCTTTGCGAGCCAACTCTTTCTTTCTCGCTCGGGCAGCCTCTCAATTGAATATCGCAGCATTGTCCGCGGCATTTGCTGGGAATGCTGCTGCAAAAAGAGTCTTAGCAGAGATGGGTCTCGCTTACCCATTTCGCGTAGTGACCAACCCACTGCCTTATGAATAAGATCATGTGAATCCTTAAGGAGCAGCTCTGCGATTGCATACGTTTCGTCAAGTTCACCAGCACTTTGAAAAGCAAAAGTAAAGATTATTGATAAACGCCGTTCCCATAAGGATTTACTTTTGGCCAGCCTTATGAGCAACTTCAATGGATCTTTTTCTTCAAGAAGAAACTCCCCGATAGTTGGCGCGGTAACGTCCACCAGATCCCAGTTGTTTATGCGTCCTAATCTCATCTGTTTCAAATAGAAAGTAAAAATTCGTTTCTTCTGAGCCCTTGATATCGCCTTCTTGTATTGGTTGACAAGAATTATCAATCCACATAATCGAGCCTCATGAAATACCGATGCAGTCAGTCTCTCAATTTCATCCAGCGGTAATCCTTGATGACGGGAAGCAACGCTTCTGGTCTGTGGAACCATAACGCCAAGAAAGATATCGCCTTCACCGTACTGTCCAGGCTCTGTTTGAAAAAAGCGCTGCAATTCAATGGCTTTACCTGGTTTAGCCAGAATCTTTAACTCTTTTAGTACCTTACCCGCACTCATAATTACAGTGTATTACGCGCGCCCAAACATATTCTTGCCTAGTGACGTAGAATTCAAACCATGAACCGCAGGGTAGATGTCTTTATGAAAAATGCCTTGCAATGGCAGGAAGAGTTTGAACTTCTTAGAGAGATAGCCCTACAGTCAGGATTAACCGAAGATTTAAAATGGGGCCACCCTTGTTACACCTTAGATAACGGCAACGTTTTCTTAATCCATGGCTTTAAGAATTACTGTGCAATCGCATTTTTTAAAGGTGCTCTCATGAAAGATCCTGAGAAGATTCTGATTCAACAGACAGAGAATGTTCAATCAGCACGCCAAATTCGATTTACAAGCCTTGCAGAGATAAAGAAGATGAAGCAGATAATCAAGTCCTACATGGCAGAGGCCATTGCGATTGAAAAGGCAGGCTTGAAAGTAGAGTTTAAAAAAACCTCAGAGTTAACTTTTCCAGCCGACATAGAAAAAGCATTAAAGAAAACTCCTGGTCTTGCAACGGCCTTTAAGAAGTTAACTCCGGGACGCCAAAGAGCCTATGTTCTACATTTCACTGCAGCAAAACAGGTCAAAACAATGCAGGCAAGGGTTGAAAGGTGCGCCCCAATGATTATGAAGGGCAAGGGATTAAACGAGCATTAATTCGGTTGCGCCGTTATTGCATCATGTACATATTGAGCTAATCCCCGCAGGCGATCATCGTAATACTTCTTAAACCGTTCATCCGAAACGTACATAAGCGCCAAATTCTTTTGCATCTCAACTGAACAATCATAAAACCATTTCGAGATCGCATCACGATGCGCTATTACTGCGGCTTGAGCTTCCGATGATGTAATTGGCAAACTATTTCCATATGCATAGGCAAATGCCTCTGTCGCAGCTTCCTGGTCAACTTTTGCTAGCTCAAAATCCGCCGGCGAATACCTAGAGGTGCGCTCTTTGGATTGACGATAAGCCTCGGTATGCCCCCAGCGTTCTTCCGCTTCTTGTTCAAACTGGCTCATAATTGAAGTTTATAACGAAAATGCCTACATTGAATTTATAGTGCATTATTTGCCTATGAAATCTCAGATTCAGGTGGAACTTCTGAAAAGCGATGAGTGGAGCCGGCTTCGTGACCTGCGTTTGAGATCATTACTTGATAGCCCTGATGCATTTGGCGGAACGCTAGAGGCTGAGAAGTCTTTCTCAGA
>JBMOET010000088.1:0-3288 GCA_049314595.1 Candidatus Planktophila sp.
GGGGAAAAGAAAAGCGAACTCCCCGGGCGCTCATTCTGTATCAGCCTTCCCCTTGCTGATAAAGAACGGTTATCCGAGGAGTTCGTGGTTGTAACGTAATTCTTATTTGCCTGAGAATCAACTGAACTGCGGATTGACAAATCACTTTTTTCTCGTGTAATGGGATTTTTTTGGGCATGGTTTTTTAGATTAAGCGTGTGGCTTTTCGATGAAACTTTCATGGACTTTCCGCGGTAATGAAAAATCTCTCAACACGGGGTTGAGGTTTGCTCTAAAACCTGTCCTTCCAGATACGGTCAGATTATGGATAGCACTCACAGATCGGCAGATTCTGGCTTTGACTCAGATTTAGATCGAGATGCCACGTTGCCGGGTATTACAGAGGGTGAGATCGTTGTAATCCGCTCTAAGCGGCGAACAAAAAATGTATCTGCCTATCGAGCCGGTGGGCGAATCGTCGTCTCTATTCCTGCGCGGATGAGTAAGGCCGATGAACGCGCCTTGGTTCCTGAAATGGTGGCCAAGATCCGCGCCCAAGAGGCGGCGGTGACAATGAGTGAGACTGCTCTCGCCGAGCGAATCGGAGAGCTTCTGCAGGAGTTAACCCCAGAGATCACAATTCGACCCGCAGATGTGGCGTGGAGGGCTATGCGCGAGCGCTGGGGCTCATGCACAAGCGTGGATCGCACTATCCGCATCTCAGATCGCCTCAAAGGCGCCCCGGACTTCGCCCTTGATTACGTGCTCTTCCATGAGGCCATCCACCTTGAGTACTCAGATCATGGTCCCCAGTTCAAGGAGTTCTTGGCCAGGTTCCCCAAGGCTGAGCTAGCTAGCGCCTATTTAGACGGGTATGAGGCCGCTGAAACGGCGCTCGCCATGCCTGATGCCCTGAAAAAACTCTTAAATAATCACGAGTAGTTAGGTACAGATGCCCATTTCTGGGGGTATCGTCATACTTAACAACGCCTGCCCCACACGGGGAGCGACCCATTGGGATCGCAGGCGTGGATGGAGGAAATAAATGACAGAGACATACAAAGGTGACGCTTACTGCGTGAAATGCAAAGAGAAGCGTGATTTCGAGGGAACTGTAAAGGTCTCCGACTCTGGACGTCGCATGGCACAGGGCATCTGCCCAGTCTGTGGCACCAAGGTCAATCGCATCCTTGGCAAAGCTCAGTAATTAAATTTCGTACGACCGACCAGCTTTTCTAAGGTCGAGGCGTTTACGTCTAGCGTTAAGGAAACCCCAATGTGCGGTGCATGTTGGGGTTTTCCCTTTCCATAAAACTCTGTGAAGTCTTGTTCCAGGGGCGGAACTGACTGGACTACGCACAGCAGACGTGATGTCACGGTGAGTAAGAAATAACACTCTCTCTCCACACATTCTGCCCATCGCTATTTCACAATGTCAGTGCATGGACAGGCTTGAGCCCATGAAGACACCAACGACTTTAGAGCTCACAGACCAAGATTTATGCCTCCATCAGGGTGCTGATTCATCGGATGCAACTCATGCAACCGAAACAGCGCCGACTCATGCAACCGAAACAGCGCCGACTCAAGCAACCGAAACAGCGCCGGCTCGTGCAACCGAAACAGCGCCGGCTCGTGCAACCGAATCCAATTGTGAAAATGATAGTGCGCTCGCCAGCAAGCCCTCTCGATTTCATGGGACGTATCCACGACTTAAGAACGGCATATACATCAGCCAAGCGATTTCACAAGAAGAGAGATCTATGTGTGTAGCTGGGCCCACTCATGCGATAGAGATCTTTCACTCTGGAGCCCGGGCGATAATCTCTTCTCTTAACGGATCGAACACACCGGAAGACATTAGTTCAATATTGTGCGCACCTATTGAAGTAATAGATTCGGTACTAGAAGAGCTAAATGCTGCAAACTTTCTTGACACGGTGCGAAATAAGATCACGCTGCACAATCGATTTCAATCAGCCATTCCGTCTCGCGCTTTGCATACAGAAGACCAGAGTCGAGATGCCGCTTACAGTCAATTACAACGACGCCTAGCTCCAGAGTTAAGTCAGGCCACTTGGTTGAGCGGAGTTGCAGATGGTGGAGTTGGCTTACTTTCGCATCGGCAAGAGTTTGGCATTGAAATTTTTGGAAGCTCGCGCACGGCGACACTGCTCTTTTCAATTCTTTTGGCAAGCGGAGTTACTAATACCCGTTTTGCATTAAATGCCACCCATGGCCATCAGAGCATTACGGATAGCGATTTGGGCTCAGGGGCACTTAGAACAAGTGATATTGGCCTTAGCTTTCAAAGCAGGCTTGAGCAGCTATCGCGAGAGTGGTCATTATTTCCAGTCGCGTCTCATCCGGGCTCTATACACAAGCCTGTTCCGGTAATAATTCCGGAACGAAACCTACGAATAATTGTCGGCGGTTACGACCAAGAACTTGTTAATCATTTGGTCAAAGATAGCCAGGATCATCTCTTTATAGGACGGAGTGCTGGTGGAGTTGCAACATGTGGGCCATTCGTCCGACCCGGATTAACCCCATGCATGAGCTGTTTAGTTTTAGGAGATTCCGAACGCTATGGGCGGTTTCATAGTCGTCTTTCTGCTGCATCTGGCACGAGCGATGAGTTCCCGATTGCTATCGCGCATCAGGTCGCTGCGATTGCCGCTCATACGGCGTTGAGATTTATTGACACGGGGGAGTCATCTTTGATGGGCGCACAAATTCATGTGAACTTTTTAGATCCCCATGCTCCAACTATTCACCGCTTCTCACGTCATCCAAGTTGCACATGCCAATGGGATGAGCACGATAAGTGACACGCTTTTCGTCTAACTGATCAGTGGAATCAATCATCTGGATATGCACATGCAGCCACAACTCTGCAAAGCATTTTAACTCTAGATAGAAGACTGCTCCACATATTCACCAGTACATATTCACCAGTACATATTCACCAGTACATATTCACCAGCACGCTCAAATTAAACATTCAACCTAGGAGGAGTAATGAAAGCCATTGCAACATCTCTTGTTAAAGCAGAGATTATATTCCGTGAAAAACTAACCACCACGCACAAGAATTTCTATGCGCGCCTGCGCAATGAACGCGGCGATGTACCAGGGTGGGTTCTAGTCGTATTGATGACTACTGGATTAGTAACTGCAATTTGGACTATAGCTGCACCACGACTTACGGCGATTCTGAAGAACTCACTGGATGCAATGAATGGCATTCACTAGGACAAATGAAATGTTTATTAGTATCTGTCAGTTATCGCTTAAACACAATTCCAA
>JBMOET010000089.1:0-3274 GCA_049314595.1 Candidatus Planktophila sp.
TAATGTCATCATTTGATGCACCAGCTGCAACCATTGGCCACACCATTGCATCGCGCGTTACCCGGAAATCAACAACAACAGGTTGATCATTGATGCTCATTGCCTTCTCAATTGTTGCATCGACATCTTCTGGGCGCTCACAACTCAAACCTACGCAGCCCATTGCCTCGGCCAACATTGGAAAGTTCGGAATCCGCTTAGATTCAAGACTGGTATTTGAATAACGACCTTCATAGAACAGTGTCTGCCACTGGCGAACCATTCCAAGTGATTCATTATTAATAATTGCAACCTTGATCGGAATGTTATTGAGTGCGCACGTCGTTAACTCTTGATTAGTCATTTGGAAACAACCATCGCCATCGATCGCCCACACCGTTGTATCTGGTGCTCCTACTTTGGCGCCCATGGCTGCAGGTACTGCATAGCCCATCGTGCCTAGGCCACCTGAGTTCAACCATGTGCGTGGATTCTCATACGAAACAAACTGCGATGCCCACATTTGATGTTGGCCAACACCTGCGGCAAAAATAGTCTGAGGTCCAGAAATTTTTCCAAGGCGCTCGATAACATGCTGCGGAGCTAATGATCCATCTTTCGGTACGTCATAGCCCAATGGATATGTCGTTTTTAATGAGTTCATCTGGCGCAACCACGCAGTCAGATCTGGTCGATTCTTACTTAATGCAACTTTAACTGCTGGTATCAGCGCGGCAATCGTGTGCTTTAAATCGCCCAGAACAGCAACATCGGCGAAACGATTCTTACCAATTTCTGCTGGGTCGACATCGGCGTGGATTACTTTGGCGTGAACTGCAAATGTTGAAAGCTTGCCGGTTACTCGATCATCAAAGCGAGCACCTAAAGTAATAAGTAGATCTGATTTTTGCAGCGCAGTAACTGCTGCAACAGTGCCGTGCATGCCTGGCATTCCAAGATTCAATGGATGGCTATCGGGGAAAGCACCGCGTGCCATAAGTGTTGTTACAACAGGTGCTCCAAGTAACTGCGCAAGCTCCATTAATTCACGTGAAGCGTTGGCTTTGATAACTCCGCCACCGACATAAAAGACGGGTTTATGCGATTGGGCAATTAAATCTGCGGCATCTGTGATCGCTTGAGCATCGGGCGCCACCTTAGGTTGGTAACCCTTCAATGAGACCGAGGTTGGATATTTGAAATCAGTCATCTTTTGCAGCGCATCTTTTGCGATATCGACTAACACTGGACCTGGTCGACCAGTGCTTGCGATATGAAATGCTTCTGCAATCGCGCGGGGAATATCTGCAGGATCGGTAATTAAATAGTTATGTTTTGCAAAGGGCATTGTTATGCCTCGAATATCGGCCTCTTGAAATGCATCGGTTCCAATTGCAACCGAAGGCACTTGACCTGTGATGGCTACAACTGGAACTGAATCCATCGCTGCATCGGCAAGAGGAGTGACAAGATTTGTTGCACCTGGTCCAGATGTTGCGATGCATACTCCAACACGACCGGTAACTTGGGCATAGCCAGTTGCCGCATGACCTGCTCCTTGTTCGTGACGCACAAGAATGTGGCGGATAGAGCTAGAAAAGATTGGATCATAAGCAGGCAAAATGGCACCGCCAGGAATACCAAACATCACATCAACGCCAGCGGCCTCTAACGATGCGACGAGTGAACTAGCTCCATTCATCTGACTCATTTTCCATCTCCTTCCGTGCTCGGTGTGGTGTGATTAAATGAAAAAACCCTCAGATTAACTGAGGGTAGCGCGCGATCAAATTGCTAGATCACGCGCTTTTAAATCACCACCACAATCACTAGTGCTGTAGACATGGGGATATTCTCCAACAGCTTTTGGATTGAGTCAAGGTATGAGATGCACATCTCACAATTTGAACAGTTAGTCGCAGACTGCGCCTTTTGATGCCGAGCCCACCAACAAGGAGTATTTATGGAGCACTCCACGGGTGTATTTATGGGCAAGGGGCTTCCAGCCAACTTTGCGAGCCTCTAACTCTTGGGCATCAACCAGAAGATCCATCGTCCGATTAGTAATATCGATTCGCACAATGTCGCCATCTTTAACAAATGCAATGGGACCGCCATCAACAGCCTCTGGTGCAACATGGCCAACGCACAAACCCGTTGATCCTCCAGAGAAACGTCCATCGGTTAACAACAAGGTTGATTTACCAAGACCAGCGCCTTTGATTGCACCAGTAATCATCAGCATTTCGCGCATACCTGGCCCGCCCTTGGGGCCCTCATATCGAATAACAACAACATCTCCGGCTTGAATAGTTCCATTTTCAAGTGCATCCATTGCCGCTTGTTCGCGTTCAAAAACTCGCGCAGGGCCTTCAAATAATTCGATACCGATTCCAGCGGTTTTACATACGGCGCCTTCTGGTGCCAATGATCCGCCCAGGATTGTGATTCCAATATCAGTTGATAAAGGCCTCGATGCTGCCCGCAAGATCTCACCATCTGGATCTGGTGGATTGATATCAGCTAAGTTTTCAGCCATTGTCTTTCCGGTGACGGTCAATACGTCGCCGTGAAGCATCTTGGCATCAAGAAGAGCTTTGAGAATTACTGGAACTCCCCCGATTTTATCCATGTCGCTCATAACAAAACGGCCAAATGGTTTTAAGTCCCCCAGTAATGGAACTTTCGATCCGATTCGATGAAAGTCATCCATAGCTAAATCAACGTCGGCCTCATGTGCAATCGCAAGTAAGTGAAGTACTGCATTTGTTGAGCCACCCAATGCCATCAAAATTGTGATTGCATTTTCAAAGGCCTGCTTAGTTAAAATATCTCTCGTTGTAATCCCGGCACGAATAAGTTCGACAACTGCTGCGCCAGATTTAACTGCGAATGCATCGCGTCGACGATCTACTGCTGGAGGCGCAGCCGAACCTGGCAAAGAAAGTCCAATCGCTTCACCGATACTGGCCATGGTGTTGGCGGTATACATGCCACCGCATGCACCTTCACCTGGGCAGATTGCTCGCTCAATTTGATCAACCCGCTCTTGTGTGATTAATCCTCGCGCACATGCACCGACGGCTTCAAATGCATCGATAATCGTGACATCTTTTCCATCTACTTGACCAGGCAATGTAGAGCCGGCATACACAAAGACGCTGGCAACATCGATACGTGCAGCTGCCATCATCATTCCTGGAAGTGATTTATCACACCCTGCAAAAGTAACCATTCCATCGAGGCGCTCGGCCTGCATAACTGTTTCGACTGAGTCAGCAATAATTTCGCGTGA
>JBMOET010000090.1:0-3170 GCA_049314595.1 Candidatus Planktophila sp.
GCCGCAGGAAGTGCAATCGCCAGCACAGTTACTTATGTAACGCCCGTTGTTGCAGTAATCGTAGGAATCATTTTTCTTAATGAAAAAATCGTCTGGTATGAACCAGTCGGCGCAGTGATTGTCTTACTCGGTGCGGCAATCGGCCAACAACGTGTTAAATTATTTAATAGAAAACCCAACCGGTAGTTCAAGTCGATTTTCACGCAGTAAGGCTTCATTCGTAAGAATCGCACGGGTTGAATCATCTGCCACAATCACGCCAGAATTTAGAATGAGCGATCTTTCGCATAGTTCAAATGCGTACGGTAGATCATGGGTAACCATCACCATTGTGATATCTAGTGCACGTAAAATATCGGCTAGCTCACGTCTGCTCGCTGGATCTAGATTTGAAGAGGGCTCATCGAGCACGAGAATCTCAGGCTTCATAGCCAAAACCGTCGCGACAGCCACGCGTCTGCGTTGCCCGAAGGAGAGATGGTGAGGTGGGCGATCCTTAAATTCAGACATCCCTACTAATTCCAATGATTGATCAACAATCGAATCTAATTCCGCACCGCGTTTGCCCATGTTATAAGGACCAAATGCAATATCTTCGCCAACGGTTGGCATGAAGAGTTGATCATCTGGATCTTGAAAAACAATGCCAACCTTCGACCTAATCTGTTTTATTACCTCTTTATTTTTCGAATCAACTAATTGACCTGCAATATGAACCGATCCATGAGCTGTCGGATGAATACCATTCATGTGCATGACTAATGTTGTTTTGCCAGCACCATTTGGACCTAACAAAGCAACTCTTTCACCCTTATTGATTGAAAGATTAACTCCAAACAGAGCCTGATTTCCATCCGGATATGCAAAGGCCAACTCTTGTATTTGTAAACTTGGAGTGCTCATATTTAGTATCCTAACGCCGTTGTTGTCAGTAAAATAATTGCAGCAAGAAGTGGAAGCGTCATTGATCGCAACCAAATTCCACCAGAAATATGTGCAGGTTCTTCATGTGGCAATACTCCGTCATATCCTCTAGAAAGCATCGCCAGGTGAACTCTTTCGCCACGCTCGTATGATCGTATAAAAAGCGCACCTGCAGCAGTTGCTAAGACTTTCCAATGCTTGATACCTGTTGCTTCGAATCCTCGTGACTCGCGGGCAATCTTCATTCTCTCCATCTCATCATTAACAACATTTACATATCGCAACATAAATGAAGCAATTTGCACCATGAGGGGCGGCAATTTCAATCTTTCTAGTCCACGCAGAATTTCCCGTGCAGTTGTGCTTGTTGAAAGAATAATCGCAGTGACAACACCGATTGTGCCCTTAGTAAGAATTCCGGCACCTGCTAGCGCACCTTCTCTATACAGATTAAATGGCCCTATCTGAAATCTTTCACCAGTGCCAAAAAATGGCATGAGTATCGCAAAGAAAACAAAAGGGATTTCAATAAGTGCCCTTTTTGTGACCAGAATCGGTGGAATTTTTGCGGCCAAGACTGCAAGGAAAAGAGCTAAAAAGTAGCCAATAAATGCTTGCCAGCGAGTAATTGGTGTTGAAACACAGATAAGAATAAATACTAATGCCGCAACTATTTTGGCATGAGACGGAAGCGAATGAATGATGGAGTGTCGATGAAGATATAGTCGTTCGCCAACATCGTGGCCATGCTGGTGGGCTTGAAGGTTGCCCTCTATTTTCTTGCCTTTGGCTTACGTACAATTAGTTGAAACAAAACGCCACCGATCACAGCCGTTCCGATTACGCCGATGACGCCAGCGATGCCGACAGATGCTCGTTCATTCTCGATTCCCTTTACTCCGTAATCAGCCAATGTGCCTTCAGAGTTAGTGTGATCTTTAGCGGTATCAATAAAACCGATTTCCCCAGCTACTTTTTCTAACCCATCAGGAGAAGAGGATGCGTAATAAGAGACTACTCCCGCCAGAAAGAGAGAGACCAGCAACCCCGTAAATAGAAATCTCTTATTTTTATCCATTCTTGATCTCCAATTGAGGCACGGCATTCTTCCATCCAAAAACCAAATCACTGCGACTTGCTAGTACTGCACTTACCGTCAAGCCTGTAATGATCGCTTCACCGATTCCAATTAACACATGGGTGCCAACCATGGCACTTAGAACTGTTGAAACTGAAAATGTTGCAGTTGCACCTAATGCGTATTCAAGAGTGAATCCAATTGCGGCAGCTGGAACAGACATCGCACCAGCTACTGCGGCAGCGATACTGATAGATGTCTTATTTTTCGGTAGAACTTTGCGGACAAGTAAGAAGATCGCATATCCAGCCCATACGCCAATAATTCCCATATTGAAAACATTTAAACCTAGAGCGGATAATCCACCATCTGCAAATAAGAATCCTTGCATCATCAGGACAACCGTTAAAGCCAAAGTCGCCGCCCACGGTCCAACCAACACTGCCGCGAGTGCGCCGCCAAGTAAATGACCGCTAGTTCCTGCAGCAACTGGAAAATTAAGCATCTGAACCGCAAAGATAAAGACTGCAGTCAAGCCTGCAAGAGGCGCACTTTTCTCATCCAGCTGAGTTCGGGCACCTTTAAGGGCGATAGCAACACCGGCAGCGGCTAGGCCTGCAAAGACCACGGAGGTCTGCAGATCAATAAACCCGTCTGGAATATGCATGGGAAAAGGTTAATGCAAATCATTTGCATCTGCAACATTTAGGCAACTCCAGGTCACCTATTGTGTGCCCATGCGTAGATTCTTGGTTGTGGTGATCTTCGCTGCCTTTCTTGTGCCCCAAACGGCAATTGCCAGCGATTGCTCGTGGGATCAGAGCTCTGGCTGGGTGCAGCGCGAGAACATGAAGACAGGAACTGCAGAGTGGGCCGACGAAACCCCTCTGCGTTTTAGTGCAGATTTTACTCGGCGAAAAGCCAAGCAACGAGTTGAAGGCTATTTCGGTGCAACAAGTGTTGGATGCGGTGAAAAAACGCCTCTCACAATCATTGGTGCACCGAGTGCAGATATTTCAATTTATCGTATCGGATATTATAAAGGTGCAGGTGCGCGCCTAGTGATGAGAATAAAATCCGCTAAGAGTTTTACCGCAAATTCGCAGACCCCTCCGGGGGAGTATTTAGTCAAACTCAATTCTCCGGGGCGCGCTTCGAGTTTTGTTCC
>JBMOET010000091.1:0-3127 GCA_049314595.1 Candidatus Planktophila sp.
ATGGCATCACGAAGGATCCCAACCGCTTTGAGCAACCAGCTCCCGGCCCATGGAGCTATGAACAGCAGCAGCTTGGTTTCAACTATCGGCTAACAGATATTCAGGCCGCCTTGGGCCTTAGCCAGCTGCAGAGATTGGATAAAGTAGTCGCCGAACGCAATCGCTTGCTAAGCCGTTATCAGGAACTGCTGGCGGATTTGCCATTGCGGCTGCTGGAGATCCCTGAGGGAGTGTATTCTGCAGTGCATCTGGCGGTAATACGCCTGACTGATCCAGGTCCAGCGCAGCATCGGCTGGTATTTGAGGGAATGCGTGCTGCTGGTATCGGTGTACAGTTGCATTACAGTCCTGTGAACCTGCAGCCTTACTACAGAAAGCTGGGATTTTCAGTTGGTGATTTTCCAGATGCAGAAGCCTATGCTAAATGTGCCATCACCTTGCCGTTGTTCCCAGGGCTAACAAGTGAACAACTTGATACTACTAAAGTTGTTCTAACAGCGCTTCTCTCATGAGTAAACGCACCAGTAAGATAGGCCTTGGCACTGTGCAGTGGGGGATGTCATATGGGGTTTCTAATTCTGATGGCCAAGTCCCTCCCGAGGAAGTTGAACTCATCCTTGCTGCTGCTAGGTCAGTAGGGATTAGGTTTGTTGATACAGCTGCCCTTTATGGCCAGGCAGAAATTGTGCTCGGAGAGAATGATTTAGAAGGCCTGCATCTTATAACGAAGACTCCGAGTTATTCTCATACGCCGATTACAGGCCAAGATGCCTCCAACCTAGTAAGTATCTTCAGTCGCTCCCTGAATCGCTTGCACGTATCATCAGTGTATGGTCTTCTTGTTCATCATGTTGACAATCTGCTGATGCCAGGAGGTGAGTTGCTCGTTGAGGCTTTGGAATCTCTTCGTGATAGCGGACTCACACAACTAATTGGGGTTTCCGTCTATGACAGTGAGCAAATTATATCGTTGCTAGACAGGTTTAAGCCAGATATTATCCAGATACCCCTAAATGTATTTGACCAGCGCTTAATCGAAGACGGTACGCTTGCGTGGCTAGCATCACTTGGGGTCCAAATACATGCACGATCAGTATTTCTCCAGGGACTTCTCTTGATGAAAGCTGAAGACCTGCCTGATTATTTTAGACAGTGGGAAACCAATATTAGTGCCTGGCGCTTGGCATGCTTTGAAAATAATGTGCAGCCACAGCATGCGGCATTAGCGTTTGTTTGCGATCAGCCAGAGATTGATTGCTGCCTGGTTGGTGTGCAAAGCGCCAATCAGTTGACAGATCTTCTTGGTTCTATTGAAAGCTCGCCAGTTTTTGAGATGTCGAGCTTTAGTGTCTCTAATCGAGCATTGCTGAATCCTAGTAATTGGCAGCTTGAGCAATGAGATTGGACTGTAGTAGTTCTGAGGTTTTGCTATTTCTGCTGTGATGAAAGTGATTGTGGCTATTCAATGCCGTCTCTCCTCTGCTCGTCTACCGGCGAAAGCATTGTTGAGTTTGGCTGATACCACGGTTTTGGGGATGACGATTGGGCGGGCTAAGATGGCAGGCTATCCAGTTTATTTGCTTACCAGCGATCACATTGAAGATGATCTGATTGCATTAGAGGGAAGACGTTGTGGTGTAAGTGGAATGATTAGAGGCCCTCTGGAAAATGTCTTGAAGCGCTTTGAGCTATTAGCAGAATCCCAAAATCCTGACTATTTTGTTAGGGTTACTGCCGACAATCCACTTACAGAATATCGGTTTATCAGCCCATTGGTTTCGCATTTGCATAGCCACAGCATTGGATATGGATTGGTTGATCCTAAGTTTTGCCCTGAGGGAACGAATCTAGAGGTATTCACCTCTGATGAATTGTATCGGTCACTCTTGTGCGATCAGAGTGACCACAATAAGGAACATGTTACACCTTGGATGAGAAGTAGTAATGGTAGGGCTGCTTGTATTCCTGAAAGCTTGCTCTCTGGAATTCAAAAGGCATCTTTCTCTGATTTTAGCTTCACAGTTGATACCCTTGATGACTACATAAAGGTTGCTTCTCTAATTGATATGTGTTGCAATAGATATTCAGTAAGCTGGAGGAATAGTGATTTTGTTTCAAGCTGTTCCTGGTTGGCTTCAGACCCATTCACACAATTTCCACTTGGAAGAACTCATCCTCTTGGTGATTAGCAGTTTTATCTTAGGAATTTACAGTGACTGATCTTGTCGTTTTAACGGGGCCTACTGGTTGCCTGGGTAGAGCTATTTTGAAAAGACTTCTTTCTCGATTTCTGGTTGTGGGAGTCAGTCGATCTGCAACCCAGGCAAGGAAATGCCTCAAAGTTAACGAATCTTCTTCCTACTATCCATTGGACCGAGATTTTACTCGGGATAGCGCTGAAGATGTTGCTGATGCAATAAATCAAATTATTTCAGGGAAAAGAGCTCGGCTTGTTGGCCTGGTTAATAATGCTTTTTCTTCTTATCCAGACAGCCCTCTTGCTATCGACGAGAATTCGCTTTCGAGAAATGCAGAAGGTCTATTTGGATATCATGTTAGGCTGTCACTGCTTCTCTCTGATGTAATGGATCCGCCGGCTTCCATAGTTAATATTACAAGCATGTATGGCAAGGTTTCACCAAGACCTTCTCTCTATGAAGCCGAAAGTTGCGTTAATCCTCTCCTCTATGGCTGCATGAAGGCCGCTCTTATGCAATCGTCACGCTATCTCTCAAGCTATTTGGGCCCTAAAGGAATTAGGGTCAATTCCGTTAGCTATGGGCCTTTCCCTTCGGATAGTATTTTAGTAGATAATCCGAGCTTAATTTTAAATCTTGCCGCTCAAACCCACCTCGGTCGTGTTGGCAGGCCTGATGAGGCATCAGGAATCATTGAATTTTTGCTTTCAGACTCCTCCACATACATTACTGGTGCTGACATATCGGTTGATGGAGGATGGACTGCGTGGTAGCTATTCCAATGACTTATGTATTTGTTATCGCCGCCCATCCCGATGATGAAGTGCTCGGCTGCGGTGGCAGCATCGCCCGCCACGCCGATGCCGGCGATCATGTTCAGGTGTTAATTGTGGCTGAAGGCGCCACGTCGCGCCAGCAGCAACGTGATC
>JBMOET010000092.1:0-3088 GCA_049314595.1 Candidatus Planktophila sp.
TCGGAGTTGGTGTCGGAGTTGGTGTCGGAGTTGGTGTCGGAGTTGGTGTCGGAGTCGGAGTTGGTGTCGGTGTCGGTGTCGGTGTTGGTGTCGGAGTCGGTGTAACTACTTTGACACCTTTACTCCATATGAGCTTCTTTCCAGATTTATTGCATGTGTACTTTAAAGTCTTAAAGGTGACAACGACATTAGCTTTAGAACACGCTTGACCGGCAACTGGATTGGCTGCCCAGCCGGGATTTGCGCATATCGGGGCCAGAAAAATGCATATCAAAATAAGGATTGCTCTCCGGCGCATAGATAGAGAGTAAGGCGTAAAAGGGATAACTCAAAGGATATGTATGTAAAGCCCGACTACTTACGCGTCGATGTGGTCGCGATCGATCTCGGCGTTAGCGATGAACTCTTTACGTGGGGCGACATCGCTGCCCATTAGCAGTTCAAACATTGCCTCAGCTGCCGTGGCATCAGAGACTGTAATACGGCGCAATGTACGAGCATTTGGATCCATGGTTGTCTCGCGCAGTTGATCTGCATCCATTTCGCCAAGGCCTTTATAACGCTGAATCGGCTCTTTCCACTTCTTGCCGTTCTTCTTCAAATCTGCAGTGATCTTCTTCATCTCATCATCGCTATAGGTATAGATGTAATCACCCTTCTTGCCTCCCCCGCCCATAACTTCAATACGGTGCAGTGGTGGAATCGCAGCAAATACACGGCCTGAATCAATCAGCGGACGCATATAGCGATACATCAATGTCAGCAATAAACAGCGAATGTGAGCACCATCGACATCGGCATCTGACATCAAAATAATTCGGCCATAACGGGCTTCATCGAGTTCAAATGATTTACCAGAGCCGGCACCAATCACCTGAATAATCGAGCCGCACTCTTTATCTTCTAGCATCTGCGATAGCGATGCCTTTTGAACGTTTAGGATTTTTCCGCGAATCGGCAGAATCGCTTGGAACTCACTGTTGCGCGCAGCCTTGGTTGTTCCAAGGGCTGAATCACCTTCGACGATAAATAACTCAGTACGCGTTACATCCTCTGAGCGGCAATCTGAGAGCTTTGTAGGCAGTGATGAAGACTCAAGTGCATTCTTTCGACGTTGTAAGTCCTTATGTGCACGTGCGCTAATACGCGTGCGCGATGCTGCAGCAATCTTTTCAAGTGCCAAGCGACCATTAGCTTTATCAATTCGCTTGGTTGTGTTGAAATACTCTTTCATTTTTTCAGCTACTACTGCCGCTACGATTCGTGTAGCAGCCGCAGTACCTAGAACTTCCTTAGTCTGACCTTCAAACTGTGGCTCTGACATTCGAACAGTGATCACTACGGTTAATCCCTCGAGGATGTCATCTTTAATGACGTCGGCCTCTTTGTTGGCAAGTGTCTTAGTAGATCGAAGCGCCTCGTTAATGACCTTAACTAGTGAGCGCTCAAAGCCCAGAACGTGAGTGCCGCCCTTAGGGGTTGCAATAATATTTACAAATGAGCGCTGAGTAGTTTCAAAACCATTGCCCCACTTCATCGCGATATCAACTTCCATATCGCGCTCAACCTCGGTTGAAACCATATGGCCTTTATCATCTAAGACGGGCACAGTCTCTTGATAATGGCCAGTACCGTAGATACGTATTACATCGCCAACAGGCTCATCGGGCTGTAAAAAGTTACAGTATTCAGTGATTCCGCTCTTATGAAAAAATGTCTCGCTGGTCTTTGTCTTGGTGCGATTATCATTAACTATCAACGTTAAACCAGGTACTAGATATGAAGTTTGGCGCGCACGATCGTAAATGTCAGAGAGCTCTAGCTCGGCCTCTTTTAAGAAGATCTGCTTATCTGACCACCACTTAATACGCGTGCCAGTTACCTTGCTAGAAATCTTTCCAATTACACGCAAACCCGATTTAGGCTCAAAGGGAGCTTTAGGACCATCACCATCAAAGATTCCTGCAGTTCCGCGCTGAAAAGACATCCAATAAATCTTTCCATCACGATCAACTTCAGCATCTAAACGAGAAGCAAGTGCATTAACTACCGATGCACCAACACCATGCAGACCACCGGATGCGGCATATGATCCGCCACCGAATTTTCCACCGGCATGCAGCTTTGTTAAAACAACTTCAACACCGGTTAATCCAGTCTTTGGCTCTTTATCAACGGGAATCCCGCGACCATCATCATGGACTTCTACCGAACCATCTGATTCAAGATTAATTTCAATCTTCTTGCAGTGTCCGGCCAAAGATTCATCCACCGAGTTATCAATGATCTCCCACAGGCAGTGCATGAGGCCACGTGAATCTGTAGAGCCGATATACATTCCGGGGCGCTTACGAACTGCATCAAGGCCCTCAAGAACAGCTAAATCCTTTGCGGTATAGCTATCTTGTACATTTGTCGCAATATCTTTTTCGGCCACGGGGCGAAAGGTTATATGCCACTACCCCGTATCACCCGTAAGCGCGCCGAATACGTCTCAAATACTGATAATCAGCAGATTATCCGTACATTCTTAGCAAAATAAATCGATATTAACGTGCGGGGAATATCTAGACATGGTTTGATGTTCCATAGGAGTAGAACACTAAGAACGGAGAGAGATATGTCAGAACAGTTGATGCTCGAATCAGTACCTCTTAACGCCCTTGACCGCTGCGATCGATGCGGAGCCCAGGCATACGTGCGGGCAGTACTTCTCAATGGCGGCGAACTTATGTTCTGCGCACACCATGGCAAGGAATACGCTGAAAAGCTTAAGAGCGTTGCTGCCAAGATTCAGGACGAGAGCGAAAAGCTGGTCGAAACTCCCGCAGTTTAAGTAGTCGGTTGTGTGATCGCCTTATGGCTGCCATCACACCAAGGCTTATCTTTACTTAACGAACAGCCACAAAACTTAACGTTTTCACGCGTCTCAAGCACATTGCCTTGTGCATCGACGAAATCAACTGCACCAAGAATCTTGATAGATCCGCTGACCGGATTTATATAAATAGTTGGATTAGCCATCTTAATCCAAGTAGTCGCGCAGAACTTGACTACGAGATGGGTGACGAAGCTTAGACATTGTCTT
>JBMOET010000093.1:0-2958 GCA_049314595.1 Candidatus Planktophila sp.
CAAGATTTGGCTTTTGCTCTATTGAACCATCAATCAAGTAATGGCAACAGGGCTGACCTGAGCCAATCACTTGCTCCAGGCTGGATGCTCCAGATGCAGGATCACTAACCACAAACACAACCAAATCAGCCTGGTGGGAGGCCACCGTATGGAGGATTGGATCCGGGGTGCCTCCGACAGTGACCAGCAGGATTTGGGTCATGAATCAATGAAATCAATTGCAGAAAAGTTCGCAACTCTTCCTTCTTGTGTTTTCATAAAGCTGAGGAACTCTTTGCATTTAGCAGATGGGTTTAAGTCTGGGAAGAAAGTAACAACCTCAAGATAATTTCCCTTCCAGAAATCTTTTATATACACTTGCTTTCTTGGCGTCTGGGTTGCAACTTGCTTGGCCTGCCCTTGCTTGCTCCCTGGTTTAACTGCTCTTGCAAATGGATCAATATTCCTGGATGGTTGAAAGTTGCTCGCTATGGCAGAATTATTGTTTAGAGGTGCCCCATTATTTAATGCATACATTCTGCTCCAAAATCTTCCTACGCTATTTATTCTGCCAGTTACCTCTGACCCTTTTATGCCAGAGGGATGCCGTTCCTCGTGCAGCCAATTGACAACCTCCGCATCGCAGTAGTCATTTGCTGGGCGTACCCAAATACAAGCTTTCTCAGGGCTTAAAACCTCTCTCCATGCAGGAGGTTGGTGTCCATATTCCCTCCGCATTGATGTCAACCATTTGCGGGCCAAAGACCTCGATTTCCTTAACAAATTGGCGATTTGGTCTGCAGATTTAACATGAATAAATTGAGAAATGTCGTCAGGTCGATACCATTGCCAATGGCAACCTATTGCAAATCGATTGTAATAGCATTCTCCGTATTTCAAAGGAAACAGGGAATGATCGGGCCGGCGCCAGCCCTTGCCAAAACCACCTAAGACCATTACTAATCCATGAATAGCTTCAAGTAATTCAGCTGCAATGCTTAGATTTTCATCCGGCCCTGGTTCTCGAGCTTGAAGCCATTTCAGTACACCAGTTGCAGTGAATGTATCTTGACCATGTTTGCCATAGATACCAAAGTCTAAAGCTTCTGTTTCGAACGCAGTTGCTAATAGACCGATCTGTGGTTTATAATCAGTACTGATGTTGCCAAATAAGCGATTGACCACAAAATTTGTGGACTCTTCATCACAGATACCTGCAAACAGCCTCATGGTCATCGAACGAACAGATGCACGAAAAATATTGTGCCTAAACTCTTTGTCACCAGTAAGGAGTTTTGATGCTGTACCCTGACCGGTAAGCGCACATTCAAATAATACCTTACCCCTAGATCCAGCGCTTCTTCCATATCCTGAGGCTGTCCGCCCCCCCAAGCCTCTGGCCAGTGCAGAGTGCAAGACGGATTTGATTTCTTCCCACTCCTTTTCAGCAATTGAGTGAGAACTGCTTAATCCAACTATCAGAAGCGGTCGATACAAACTTACAACCGCATTAGCGTTGTGCTTTTCTCTACCATTTAGGAAGCCAAGTTGCCAGTTTTGCTGAGGATGGGCCACATCCAGCAAACCCTTCCTCCAATGTTCATCCGCCGGCCAGGCCCCATGGAAGCGAAGTAATCCTGGGCTGAGATCACCACTGCCACACCATAGCTCCACCTTATCAGTGGGACAGGCACGACGAAACAAGCCCTTGATGCCGCTGCCGGGAATCAACGGCCAGCCGCCGGCTCCTATCACGGGACGAATGATTCCTTCATCCACACCACTGTTGCTTATCAGGCGCCAGTCGATTTGAGCTTCCACAATGTGGAGGCCTTCGGTGGAAAATGGCGATTTTAGATCAACATTCTTTACCCACTCATCAATCCAATCCTTTGCATCATTCAGATCAGCCTTTTGTCGTTGGCATCTGCCCGGTACCTGAGCTCTAAACTCCATTGGTACTTGCCGTGCTCTATTTATATCAACTTTATTAACCTCAGCATCTAAAATATCCTCTTGCGCTGCCTTGAAAGGTTTTTGCTCATCCTTGCTTCGCGAATCTGGCTGGCTGCTGGGCTTCTTTGACCCAGGATTAAATCTTCTTGCTGGCTTGAACTTTCCCATTAATCCCCCTTAGCAGTCTTTAGTCTCTGTTTCCACCAAATTATTGCATCACACAGATTAGTGAGAATGGCAAGTGCTACGCTTCGATCATATGTATTCTCGTTAAATCTCCAAATCTTTGCAGCGAACTCTTCCGCCAAATCTACGGCTAATTTCTGATCTTCTTCTTTGTTCTTGCCACCCTTGAGCAACTCGCGCGGTAGTTGTATTTCTTTTGGCAACAGATAAACTGTCAATGCTTTCCAAGTGTCTGCAATAAATTCAGCCTTGTTTTTGTCAACGTTTGAATCAGATAGCTTGAGGCGGAGATGCTCTCCCCAGAACCGCTCAAGTCCAAACGCACAGGACGTTCGCATTTTATGGGCCTGATTAAGGGAACACATCTCACTTTTGTCTGTATGAGCAGCCAGATCACGCTTCCTGGCGGCCAAAACAATCCGCTGGGCGTGATGGTCAAGATCAAAACGTGTCCAACCCATCAGGCCACCTCCTCACCGATCAGGGTTACGTTGCTGCGGCCAAAGCCGATGCTTTCTAGGCCACCGAAGTAGAGCTCACGCTCATAACTGCTGCTGCCACGGGGACCAAAGGGGGCCCAGCGATCACTTGAAGCGTCCCGCCCTGGTGGACGTATTCCAATTGGGAACACCAGCACCGAACCTTCGGGTAAAGCCTCCACATTGAAAAAGGCGCCGCCTTCCACCTTCTTTTCATCATCGGCAAGCTTGACGCGGCTCTGGCGATAGAGGGCCAGGTCATGGATGGCACCGATATCGGCGTCATCAACAACCACAAGGCGATCGGCAGGTAGAGAGTCCTCCAGTGCTGGCGGTATCCAGTCTTTAAGTGTTGGAT
>JBMOET010000094.1:0-2949 GCA_049314595.1 Candidatus Planktophila sp.
CTGGTAAGACTGCTGTTGCAGTAGACACAATTATTAACCAGAAGGAAAACTGGAAATCTGGAGATAAGAAGAAGCAAGTTAAATGTATCTACGTTGCAATCGGCCAGAAAGGTTCAACGATCGCTGCAGTTAAAGGCGCACTCGAAGAAGCTGGCGCAATGGAGTACACGACAATCGTTGCATCTCCAGCATCAGATCCTGCAGGCTTTAAGTATCTAGCTCCATACACTGGCTCATCAATTGGTCAGCACTGGATGTATAACGGCGAGCACGTTCTAATTGTCTTTGACGATCTTTCTAAGCAGGCCGAGGCTTATCGTTCGGTCTCACTATTGCTACGTCGCCCACCAGGCCGCGAAGCCTACCCAGGAGATGTTTTCTACTTACACTCACGCCTATTAGAGCGTTGCGCAAAGCTTTCTGATGAACTCGGCGGCGGATCAATGACTGGCTTGCCAATCATTGAGACTAAGGGAAATGACGTTTCTGCATTTATTCCTACAAACGTTATTTCGATTACCGATGGTCAGTGCTTCCTTGAAACAGATCTCTTCAACGCCGGCGTTCGCCCAGCGATTAACGTAGGTGTATCTGTTTCTCGTGTGGGTGGATCAGCACAGACTAAGGCGATGAAAAAGATTGCTGGCCGTTTGCGCTTAGACCTTGCACAGTTCCGCGAGCTAGAAGCTTTCGCGGCCTTTGGCTCTGATTTAGATGCTGCATCAAAGGCACAGCTTGAGCGCGGTGCGCGCATGGTTGAGTTGTTGAAGCAGGGTCAGTACTCACCGTACTCACTGGAGCACCAGATTGTTTCAATTTGGGCCGGTACATCGGGAGCACTTGATTCAGTTCCAGTTGCAGATATCCGTCGCTTTGAAGCCGAACTCCTAGAGTTCATTGGCCGCGAACGCAAAGATATCTTCACTGTAATCTCTGAGACTAAGTTGCTCGAAGATGACACCGTTGCAAAGATGCAAACAGCCGTAGATGATTTTAAGAAGATCTTTAAAACTACGGCTGCAGCTGCAGTCAACGATGCCCCAGCCGAAGCCCTTGATAGTGAAGGTGCAGAGCAGATTACTAAGCACGTGCCACCGGCGGTGAAGAAGTAACTCATGGGTGCCCAACTTCGCGTTTATCGCAGACGCATGCGATCCGTTAAAGCGACTAAGAAGATTACGAAAGCCATGGAGTTAATCTCGGCTTCTCGAATCGTCAAGGCGCAGCAACGAGTCACTGCGTCAACTCCTTATGCAAACGAGTTGACTCGTGCGGTATCTGCAGTTGCAACGTATTCATCAACCAACCATCCGTTGACCACACCTTCGGAGAATCCAATTCGTGCAGCGATTTTGATTATCTCTGCCGACCGCGGAATGGCCGGGGCGTATTCAAACAATGCTATTAAAGAGGGCGAGCAGTTAGCCGCCCTTCTTAAAGAGCGCGGATTGCAGACCACGTCGTATTTAGTCGGACGCAAAGCCGTTAACTACTACCGCTTCCGCAATCGCCCAGTTGCTGGCTCATGGACAGGCTTTTCAGATAATCCAACCTATGAGAATGCAAAAGAAGTTGCCGATGCTTTAATCACTGCATTTATTGCCGATGCACAGACTGATGTCGCTGGAGTCGATGAGATCCATATCGTCTTTACTGAATTCAAATCAATGCTGACGCAAAATGCGATGGCCAAGCGCATGCTTCCTTTGGAAGTTGTCGAGAGCGATGCACCAGTTCCAAGCGGACTGTTGCCAATGTATGAATTCGAACCTAATGCCGGGGTCGTGCTTAACGCACTATTGCCTCGATACATTGAGGCTCGAGTATTTAATGCGATGTTGCAATCAGCTGCTTCTGAGCACGCTGCACGACGTCGGGCAATGAAGTCGGCAACTGACAATGCCGATGATCTAATCAAGTCACTTACACGACTTGCGAACGCAGCCCGTCAGGCTGAAATTACCCAAGAGATCAGTGAAATTGTTGGCGGCGCAGACGCGTTGGCCTCAGCTAGTGCAGGGAGTGAATGATGTCGGCATCAACAGGTAAAGGTCGCGTAGCTCGCGTTATTGGACCGGTCGTGGATATTGAATTCCCAGCCGATTCAATGCCATCGATCTTCAACGCGCTACACGTAGAGGTAACCATGTCGGGTACTACACGTACTTTGACGATGGAGGTCGCCCAGCACATTGGTGACAACCTCGTGCGCGCCATTTCTATGCAGCCAACAGATGGAATGGTCCGTGGTGCAGAAGTATCTGACACGGGATCTGCGATCTCTGTACCAGTGGGAGATGTAACTAAAGGCCACGTATTTAATACTCTTGGCGAGTCGATGGATGTTCCAACATCATCACTAGATATCAAGGAGCGCTGGCCAATCCACCGTAACGCACCAGCATTTGATCAACTTGAGTCAAAGACTGAGATGTTTGAGACTGGAATTAAAGTTATCGATCTTCTAACACCGTATGTAAAGGGTGGAAAGATCGGTCTATTCGGTGGTGCAGGTGTAGGAAAGACAGTTTTGATTCAGGAAATGATTTATCGCGTAGCTGAAAACTTCGGTGGTGTATCTGTATTCGCCGGTGTTGGTGAGCGTACTCGTGAAGGTAACGACTTATTCCTTGAAATGACAGAGACCGGCGTTATCAATAAGACAGCCTTAGTGTTCGGTCAGATGGATGAACCACCTGGCACGCGTCTACGTGTTGCTCTTTCAGCGCTAACAATGGCTGAGTACTTCCGCGATGTTCAAAAGCAGGATGTACTTCTGTTCATTGACAACATCTTCCGCTTCACACAGGCAGGCTCTGAGGTTTCAACACTTCTTGGCCGTATGCCATCTGCAGTGGGTTATCAGCCAACTTTGGCCGATGAGATGGGCCAGTTACAGGAGCGCATCACTTCTACGCGTGGTCACTCAATTACATCTATGCAGGCAAT
>JBMOET010000095.1:0-2938 GCA_049314595.1 Candidatus Planktophila sp.
TGCACGTTCGGCCTTTAACTCTTCCATGAACTATGAGTCGGTCATGATCTTTGGACAAGCTCGAGTTCTAAGCGATGCTGAAAAGGATATTGCCCTAGAGCGCATTACCGAGAAACTGATTCCTGGAATGTGGAGCTATGCACGTCCAATGACCAAGAAAGAATCGGCGGCAACGATGATTGTTGAACTGAGCCTAGACAAACTTTCGGCTAAAGCTCGTACGGGGGAGCCATCTGATGATGACGAGGATATTTCCTTACCTATATGGGCTGGGCTACTTCCGCTAGAAACAAAGCTCGGTAAGGCAATTACAGCCACTAATGCAGCTGGAATCGCACTCCCATCACACCTTCTTTAAGTTAGCTAAGCGATCCAGAATGGGTGGATGCGAATAATGCACTGCCACATACAGTGGATGAGGGTTCAAGTTACTCAATGACTCTACCGACAACTTCTTCAAAGCCGAGTACATGTGCTCTTTGGCATCGGGATAAGTATCGAGTGAGTATTGATCTGCTTGATATTCATTGTGGCGTGAAAATGAGTTGTTAATTAAGCCAAGCAATGTTGATAGGGGAGTAAAGAGTAAGAAGAAGGCCACAATTGAAAGATGAAAACTTGGAGTGTCAGAACCCATGGCTTTTGAAAGATTAGGATTACCGAGCAACCAACCCATGAGTGAAAACATTACTAACATCTGAACATTACTAAATGCGAACATGGTGTACACATGCTTGCGCTTATAGTGACCAACTTCGTGAGCGAGTACTGCAACAACTTCTTTTATAGTTAGTTTAGCAATTAAGGTGTCGAATAATCCAATAATTTTTACTTTACCCATACCAGAAAAGAACGCGTTTAGTTTGGTTGATCGCTTTGATGCATCCATTTCGTAGAGCTTTGATAATGGAAACCCTTGAGACTGGCAGTACTCCTCGATCTCATCACGCAGTTCACCTTCTGGCAGTGGCTTTAGCTTATTAAACATAGGTAAAAAGATTCTGGTACCAAAAATAAACATAAAGAGTGAGATTGCTGAAACTGCTAACCACCCAACTAGCCAGAAACTACTTTCGAGTTGTTGATAGATAAAGGCGATTAAATAGAGAAGCGGCAATCCAAGGCCAATACTGAGCAATAGCTGCTTGATTGAATCCATAAGGAAGAGCTTCTTCGTCGTTTTATTAAACCCAAACTTTTCTTCGATAACAAAAGTAGAGTAGTAATTTTCAGGAATCGATGTGATGGTGCTAATTACTATCAATATACCCACAAAAACCACAGTAACTAGCATGTTATTGCTGATGTTCTCACGAATCATCGAATCTAATTGAGCAAACCAGCCCAGAATAATGGCAGCTAAAATTACGACGGTGCTTACGACCGAGGAAATCATTTCAATTTTGTACTTTGCGGTTCCGTAGACAAGAGACTTTTTATACTCATCTACATCATAGATCTCGGCCGCTTCTAAGCTTAAAGCTTGGTTTTTTGACTGTTCATTGAGAAAGTTAATAATCATGCCAACAGCAAAATCTATAAGTACAAAAGCAACGATACCTAGAAGTAACCACTCTGAAGTTTTCATGTTTTCCTTATCCGTTGAGAAGTGCAGCTAATGAGATTTCTGCCATAGTGGTAAGTGACTTTTCACGATCTGATGATGACATTGACTCATGAGTGATGACATGGTCAGACACTGTCAAGATTGCAAGTGCGCGGCGATTCTTTCGTGCAGCAATTGAATACAGTTGATTAGCCTCCATCTCAAGCCCAAGTACGCCATGTTGAATTAACTTTTGCGCGGCATCTGTTTCATCATAGAAATAATCCATTGACGCTATTCCACCCACATGTACGTTCGGTAGATTCTTCGATGCCTCATGTGCAGCAAGAAGTAATTTAAAATCGGCATGAGGGGCAAAATCTAAATCATTAGTAAATCTGCGATTGATGTTGGAATCCGTGGAAGCGGTCATGGCCAGGATGACATCGCCTACTTTTGTTTTTTCAAGCAATCCGCCACACGTGCCGATGCGAATTGCGGTTTGAACACCATAGTGATCAAAGAGTTCGTTGACATAGATAGATAGTGAAGGCAGACCCATTCCAGTTCCCTGTACAGATACACGCTCACCTTTATATGTTCCGGTATAGCCAAACATGTTGCGCACTGCGTTGTACTGCACGACATCGCTTAAATAGGTCTCGGCGATCCATTTGGCGCGTAGTGGGTCTCCAGGTAGCAGGATTCGCTCGGCGACTTCGCCCTTATTGGCTGAAATATGTGGTGTGCTCATTAAGTCAGCCAACCATAGGAAAGGTGTAAATCCGCCTCTTTTGGCCCCTCAACCCTCCCAATTCCCTCCAGGGGCCGACACGCCCGGGCCTCACAAAGTGGGCTTTCTGGGGCTATTGGGGGTGGGGCAGGAGTAAAAGGGCCGTTTTGACTCTTTGAGCGCGATTGGGTTAACCTTCACCCCTGCTCTTTTACAGGGCTTTGTTGCTTGTGCATGTAAAAAGTTGAAAAACTATTTGCATCAACTATGCGAAACGGGTGCAACACACCCGACCGCGTGGGTCGGCGATTGAGCGTGAATAAAGATCAGTAACGAAGATACGAATGGAGATGAAGTGCCAACAATTCAACAGCTAGTTCGTCGTGGTCGTGCAGAAAAGACTACGAAGACAAGCACACCTGCGCTTAAGGGTTCACCACAGCGACGCGGAGTTTGTACACGCGTTTACACAACGACCCCTAAGAAACCAAACTCTGCGCTACGCAAAGTTGCACGTGTTCGACTTACCAGTGGCATGGAAATCACTGCATACATTCCTGGTGAAGGTCATAACTTGCAAGAGCACTCCATTGTTCTTGTACGTGGTGGTCGTGTAAAAGATCTACCAGGTGTTCGTTACAAGATCATTCGCGGATCAC
>JBMOET010000096.1:0-2934 GCA_049314595.1 Candidatus Planktophila sp.
TCATGCGTAACTACTAGGCTCATCAGTACACATCAACCTTCTATGTCACCCACAACGGGCCGCGTAGGAGACCCCTTGGAGGAAAATTGAAGAAGATATTTCGTCTTGTAGCAGCTGTGGCGGCAACAACTCTTGCAGTTACTGCATTTGTTGCACCATCAGCAACAGCAGCAAAATCAAATGTAAAAGTAGGCCTTGCATATGACATCGGCGGCCGTGGAGATAAGTCTTTCAATGACTCAGCAGCAGCTGGTCTTGATGCAGCAAAGAAGAAGTTTGGCGTTAGCGCTAAAGAGGTAACGGTTACTACTGGTTCAGATTCAGAGCGCACAGATAAGCTCCGCTTGCTTGCTAAGGCTGGCTACAACCCAATCATCGCAGTTGGCTACTTGTATGCAGGCCCTATCAAGGCTGTTGCATCTGATTATCCAAATGTTCAATTTGGAATCATCGATGATTCATCGGTTGATCTACTCAATGTTGCAAGCCTCGTATTTTCAGAAGAGCAGGGTTCTTACCTAGTAGGTATTGCCGCTGCACTCGCATCAAAGTCAGGTAAGGTCGGGTACATCGGTGGAGTTCGCACACCACTACTTCAGAAGTTTGAAGCAGGATTTATCGCCGGCGTAAAGGCAACTAACAAGAGTGCAACAGTTGACTCGAAGTACGTGACTGAGTTCCCTGATTTCTCTGGCTTCAATGACCCAGCTAAGTTAAAGGTTATTGCTAAGGGAATGATCGACAAGGGTGTAGATGTTATTTACTCAGCAGCTGGTGGCTCAGGTGCGGGTAACTTCGCAGCGGCTCTAGATGCAGCAAAGGCTGGCAAGAAGGTTTGGACTATCGGCGTTGACGCCGATCAGTACCTAACAGCATCTGCCGATGAGCAGAAGAACATGCTCACATCAATGCTTAAGCGCGTTGATCGTGCTGTCTATGACGTAATTGCAACAGCTGTTGCAGGTTCTTCAGTTAACGACGTGCTAGATGCCAAAGCGGGTATCTATGGTCGTCAATACAGCCTAGCCATCGATGGCGTTGGAGTCTCATACTCTGGTGGTTACATCACTAAGTACAAGGCCCAGATCGATAAGGCAGCAGCAGCAATCAAGGCAGGCAAGATTAAGGTTCCAACAAAGCCATAACTCTCTTTATGAGATAAGGCTTACAGATAGTGGCATTTGGCCCAACAATGGAGTTAAATCTCCTTGTTGGGCCAAACGCTTTTTAGTCAAAGTTTTCAAAGGAGAGAAAATACGTGTCTGTAGCTGTAGAACTGCGGCACATCTCCAAGCGCTTCCCAGGGGTCATCGCTAATAAAGATGTCTCCATGAGCGTAGAAACTGGAACTGTTCACGCTCTTGTTGGCGAAAACGGTGCAGGCAAATCCACCGTAATGAAGATTTTGTATGGCATGCAACGCCCAGATGGTGGCGAAATTTTGGTCAACGGCCAGGCCGTAAATTTTAAAAACCCAAATGATGCAATCGAAGCCAGCATTGGCATGGTTCACCAGCACTTTATGCTGGCAGATAACTTCACAGTTTTAGAAAATATTATTTTGGGGGCCGAACCTAAGCATGGGATGACAATTGACTTTGCTGCTGCCCGCAAGAGAGTTGCTGATATGTCTGCGGCTTACGGTTTAGATGTTGATCCAGATATTTTGGTGGAAGAGCTCGGCGTTGGGCAGCGCCAACGTGTTGAAATTTTGAAGGTTCTTTACCGTGGTGCTCGAATTTTGATTTTTGATGAACCAACAGCGGTACTAGTTCCTCAGGAAGTTGATGACCTATTCAATGCACTTAAAGGACTGCGCGCCCAAGGAATGGCAATTATCTTTATCTCTCACAAACTCGATGAGGTATTGCGCGTTGCCGATGATGTAACTGTGGTTCGTGCGGGCTCAACTGTTGCCCAAGTGAAATCAAAAGATGTAACTGCAAGACAGTTAGCTGAACTTATGGTGGGCAGCGAACTTCCACAGCCAACTACTCATGGCGATACTCGTAGACCTGAAGTGACACTTTCACTTAAGGATGTTTCGGTCCCAACTAAATCAGGTAGCCGTGATTTGATTTCTCACATCTCCTTTGACTTACGAGCAGGTGAAGTTATTGGAATAGCTGGAGTCGAAGGAAATGGCCAAGCTGAGTTAGTTGAAGCAATCATGGGTCTGAGTGATTACACCGGCCAGATTGAATTTAAGGGTGAAAACATAGATCACTACACCGTGGCCCATCGCCATGATGTGGGTATTGGCTTAATTCCAGAGGATCGCCAGCGACAGGCGTTAATGATGGCCTCACCACTGTGGGAAAACAGAATTCTTGGGCACCAAAGAAGTAAGCCAGTCATGCGTGGTTTTATTTTGGATAAGAAAGCCACTATTGCAGATACGCGAGTAATCATGGATGAGTTTGATGTTCGCGCACCGGGTCCACACACTTTGGCTGCAGCCCTATCTGGTGGTAACCAGCAAAAATTTATCGTCGGGCGTGAAATGAGTAAGGTACCAGCGCTTCTCGTTGCATCTCATCCAACTCGCGGAGTCGATGTTGGAGCCCAAGCTGCAATTTGGGAAGAACTTCGCCGTGCACGTGAAAAGGGAATGGCCATCGTATTGATTTCAGCCGACCTCGAAGAGCTCATTGGAATGTCTGATCGACTCCTTGTCATGCTGCGCGGTGCGATTACCGCTGAACTTAATCCCCAAAAGACAACTCCTGAGCAACTTGGCTCTGCGATGACAGGTGCGCAATGAAAAAACCATCAACTTCACAGGTACTTCTTACAGTTGCAGCGCCGATAGCTGCAGCAGTAGTTTCAATTATTGTCTCCAGCCTTGCAGTTTTAGCATCTAAAAAATCCCCGATGGATGCTTACAAGACAATGTGGGAGTTTGGAACCCAAGCAGGGTCTTTATTTGAAGTT
>JBMOET010000097.1:0-2932 GCA_049314595.1 Candidatus Planktophila sp.
GTACGTCAAGAGTTTTTACAGATCTCATTGCTAGATCCCGAGCGTTACATCATTATCGATGGCAATCAGAGTATTGATGCTATCCATGCTGACATTATTGAACGCGTCAGTGAAATCGCAGGACTCAAGCGCAATGCCCGTGAAGACAAAGGTAATTTATTACTGCGCCCGATTCGCGCCGTAGAAAAAGCTGTGCGATCTACGGCTGCAAAGACTTCGGCCAGTGCAACTAAGGCCGTCAACAAGGCAAAGCCAAAGAAGAAAGCGGCACCCAAGAAGTGAGCGTGTTCGACAACTTGGTTGGCCAAGAACATGTTGTTGAGATTATAAAAAACGCAGTTGCCTCAACCGACAGCCAAAGCATGACGCATGCCTGGGTCTTTACTGGCCCACCCGGCAGTGGGCGATCAAGTGCGGCAATCGCTTTTGCTCAAGCCCTGGTCTGCCCTCAAAACGGCTGCGGAACATGTAATGCTTGCAAGAGCGCAGCAAGTGGAGCGCACCCTGATGTAGAGGTCATTCGCACCGAGGGCTTATCGATCAAGATCGATGAAGTTCGCGAGCTTTTAGCACGCGTTGCCTGGGCACCGTCTATGGGTGGCTGGCGCGTAGTGGTGATGGAAGATGCTGATCGTTTAACTGAATCTGCCGCAAACGCGTTATTGAAGGCAATTGAAGAGCCCGGCAATCGCACCGTGTGGTTATTGTGTGCGCCAACGTTGCATGATGTTTTGCCAACTATCCGCAGTCGCTGTCGCCACTTGCAGTTAGTAACGCCATCAACAGCCGCGGTTGCCCAGGTTCTACAAAATCGCGACGGAATAAGCCCGCAGATGGCTGACTTTGCCGCACGTGTAAGCCAGGGCCACATTGGGCGTGCACGGTATTTAGCTAACAACGAAGCTGTGCGCAATACGCGCACCACGATTATGAAACTACCGCTAACTCTCAATGGAATCTCATCTGCCTTTGCTGCCGCACAAACACTTGTTGATCTTGCAACTAATCAGGCACAAGCAGCCGCCGAAGAGCGCAATCAAAGCGAGGTCGATGATTTAGCACTTGCTTATGGAAAAGGTGCAACCGGACGAGGAATGGCAACAGGTGGCAGTAAAGCGATTAAAGAGTTAGAGAAAGAGCAGAAAACGCGCAGTACTCGCATGGTGCGCGATGGATTAGATGCTGCGCTTCTTGATATTGCAACTTTTTATAGAGATGTGATGATGGTGCAATCGGGCGCAACGGATTCGTTGATTAATAAAGAGTTAGAACACCAAATTACAACATATGCGCACAACACCAAGGCGCACACGACGATTAATAAAATTAGTGCCATCATGGCAGCGCGTACAAATTTGGGTCATAACGCTGCACCGCTGCTAACTATCGAAGCGTTAATGTGCGTATTAGCTCGTTAACAAAGAAGAGCGCGGGTGCATTAGTAATCTCAGCGCTACTAGTACTTACTGGCTGTGCACAAACGACTAGCAAACCTTTCCCACATGCAACAAATGATTCATCGACTCTTGACTGGCACAAGTGTGAAAAGTATTTTCAGTGCGCCACCATGTCGCTGCCGATGGATTATCAAGATGCATCCATGGGCACTTTCGATATGGCAGTGATTCGTTTTCGCGATCCAAACCAGCAAAATCGCCTTGGTTCATTAATAGTTAACCCTGGTGGCCCTGGAGTCAGTGGTATCGACTATGCCCTTAACGCCCAATACGTTATCGATCCCGACGTGTTAGATAGGTATGACATTGTGGGCTTTGACCCCCGAGGTATCGGTAAAAGCACTGCAATTCACTGTTTAAGCGATGCCCAGCAGGATGATTCATTTTCTGGCGATGCCAAGCCTGATAATCAGGAAGAGTTCAATGCTCTGGTTAATGATGCTCAAACATTTGCTGCCAACTGTGTTGCTAAGACAAATTACTTGGCCAGTTTTACAACTGAAAATACCGCAAGAGACATGGAGCAGCTACGAATTGCTCTAGGTGATTCGAAGTTAAATTACATGGGCTTTTCTTACGGCACATACCTTGGAACCAAATATGCGCAACAATTTCCAACAACAGTAGGTCGCTTTGTTTTAGATGGAGCGATAGATCCAACTATGGATACATATCAGCAAAACTTAGTTCAAGCGCAAGGATTTGATAAAGCGCTGGCTAATTTCACTGCCGATTGTTTACGCAGAACATCGTGCCCATTACCAAAAACCGCTAACGCACAGTTCTTTGTTGACTTTCTTTCAGCACTAGCTGAAAAACCATTGACTTCAACAGAGTCACCAGATCGTCCAGTGACTCAATCACTTGTTGTGACGGGGGCGGCGTCGGCGTTGTATGACAATCAAACTGGTTGGCCGATGCTACGCACAGCATTTGAAGAAGCCAACGATGGCGATGGCACGACATTTCTTAAACTTGCCGACTCTTACAGCGGCCGTAATCTAGATGGCACATATATGGATAATCAAAACGATGCCAATGTTGTTATCGATTGTTTAGATTGGTATCAAACCCGAACTAACCAGGCGATTCAAACGTATGCAGCAGATTTTGCAGCTGCGGCGCCAGTCTTTGGTCCCTACGTCGCATTCAGTGGTGTCGTGTGTAATTCGCTCAACGAGGTTTTAAATATTCCGATGATGTCTGATCAAAATACGGTTCGAATTGAAAAGACCGCGACCCCGATTTTGATAGTCGGAACTACACAAGATCCCGCCACCCCATATTCCTGGGCAAAGGCTCTGGCCAATTACATTGTGGGTTCACGCTTAATCACTCTCAAAGGCGAGGGCCATACCGGCTATGGCCGCGGTTCGACCTGCACTGATGCCGCCGTTGATAGCTACCTCATTACAGGCAAAGCCCCTGCCAAGAACCTGGTCTGTACCCACTAACTACGCCAGTCCCGATGGTAA
>JBMOET010000098.1:0-2872 GCA_049314595.1 Candidatus Planktophila sp.
ATATGGCGTACACGATTGGTATTGATGTTGGTGGCACCAAAGTTTTGGGTGGAGTCGTCGATGAGTTGGGTAAGGTTTTAGCAACCGAGAGACAAGATACGCCGCGTCAAGGTGGCAGTGCGCTTACCCAAACAATTGCAGATATCGCTCGTGCGCTAATGGCCAAAGATGACATTGCATCAGTGGGAGTTTCGGCTGCTGGCTTTGTCTCCTCTGATCGAAAGACAATGTTAGCTACACCAAATATTGCTGATTGGAATGGAGTAAATCTCGACGCTGAGCTAACTCAATTAATTGGCTTGCCAGTGATTATTGAAAATGATGCAAATGCTGCAGCATGGGGAGAAGCAAAATTCGGTGCCGGACAAGATCAAGACCACATGATGATGTTGACTGTTGGAACTGGCATCGGAGGAGGCATCGTTGTCAACGGTGCTTTATATCGCGGTGCGTTTGGCACGGCAGCAGAGTTTGGTCATATGCGAGTTGTTCCTGAAGGCCACTTGTGCGGATGTGGGGCTCGTGGTTGTTTCGAACAGTACGCATCAGGAAATGCTTTGCTGCGACATGCACGTGAAGCAATTAATGCCAGTCCAGAAATTGCACGTAATTTATTGTCTCGAGGCGATGGAACCGTTGCAGGCTTGACCGGAAAAGCGATTACAGATGCTGCTCGAGAGGGTGATCCAGTTGCTCTCGCAGCTTTTAATACAACTGGTCAATGGTTGGGTGCTGGAATTGCAACTCTGTCAGTAATTTTAGATCCAGCGTGCGTAGTAATTGGTGGGGGTGTGATTGATGCAGGTGAGATTTTATTGAAACCTACTCGCGAAGCACTAGAACGCACGATGCCTTTTGCGGGCAAGCATCCTTACCCAGAGATTATCGCTGCGAAATTGGGAAATGAAGCCGGACTTGTGGGAGTTGCAGATTTAGCTCGCCTCTAGTCTTCGAATGGATATTTAAGACCTATTTGTGTGCGAATCTGATCGATGCTTTTCATTACAGAGACAGTTTCACCCCATGGCATGAGCGGTGATTCAAATAAACCAGCCCTAACAACCCGCGCCATTTCGATTGCTTGCTCGCGAAGTCCGTGACCAGTGTAAGTATTTGGATATTCAACTATGGTCCCGTCAAATAAAATTGTACGCATCGAAGTAGGCGAGTAGAAAACTCCATCAATTTCTAATCGACCCAATAATCCACTTACAACAGCACGACATGGAGTTCTTGCAATCATCGTGGTGTTTATAACAGCTTGGGCTCCATCTGTATAAGTGAAGATTGCACTTGACTGTGCATCTACTCCACGATTTGTCATAACAGCGCGTGCAGTAATTGCATCGGGTTCTCCTAGAATTAGATGGGCAAAAGAAATTGGATAAACTCCAAGATCTAATAAAGCGCCGCCAGCTAATGAAGGATTAATAAGTCGATCAATATCCTGGTCAGCTAATCGCTGGCCATGATCGGCTTCTACTGTTTGAATTGGCCCAAGAATTCCGCTGCTAACTATTTCTCGCACTTTTGCAATATGCGGTAAGTATCTCGTCCACATTGCCTCAAGTAGTGCAACCCCGTTTTCACGTGCGTTATCAATCATTGATTGTGCTTGATGTGCCGAGACCGCAAATGGTTTCTCGCATAAAACCGGTTTACCTGCATTCAGAGCTAATAACGTGTGGTCGAAATGCATTGGGTGTGGCGTTGCAACATAAACTGCATCAACATTTGCGTCTGCAACTAATTCGGAGTAACTACCGTATGCAGTAGCGCCAGGAATTGCAGTGATGAAATCTTGTGCTTTGCTTAATGAACGCGATCCAACTGCTACAACTTCATGGCCCGTTGTATTCGACAAGTCTTTGACAAATGCAGAGGCGATTCCACCAGTACCTAAAATTCCCCATCTAAAATTACTCATAATTCAACTCCATCATCTTCGTGGTAGCCACGTCTAAACCAACTAACGATTGCACGTTTTGCGGATAAAAAGAATGATCGTGGGGTCTGGGCCGGGGGATTTGGTTCGATAAATCTTTCGTTGTTATATGAGTTATCTAAACGGTCTAGCTCGTCCAGATAAGTTGTGGGGCTTGATTCATCAAGTGAAAGCCCAGAGACAATAGCGTCAAATTCGCTGCGGATTAGCTCTTCCTCATCGGAGGCCTCCTCGTTTGGCCCTTGTGGATCTTTATTCATCCTCAGATAGTGTCATACGGGGCAATAACGGCTAAATTAGGCACGTGCTTAACAACCTTCCCTACGGAATCCTGCGGGCTTTTCTAACGCCATTTCTGATGAGCGCATTTCGCCCTAAGGTCAAAGGCCTGCGAAATGTCCCGGCCAAAGGTCCGGTAATTATCGCCTCAAACCATCTTTCATTTAGTGACTCAATTTTCATGCCACTCGTCGTACCTAGAAAAGTTACTTTTTTAGCTAAGAGTGAGTACTTCACTTCGCCGGGAGCAAAAGGGCTCATGAAGAAACTAACTTTTATTGCACTTGGCCAAGTGCCAGTCGATAGATCAGGTGGTCGTCGAAGTGAGGCCGCACTCATCACTGGGTTAAAGGTGTTGGCACAAGGTGATTGCCTGGGAATTTATCCAGAAGGTACTCGATCACCTGATGGTCGCTTGTATAAAGGTCGGACAGGAATCGCTCGCTTGGCGATTGAATCAGGTGCCCCAGTTATTCCGGTTGCCATGTCTAATACCGACAAGATTCAGCCGACTGGAAAAGTGATTCCCAATCTACATCGCGTAGGAATGGTTTTTGGTGAACCTATGTACTTTGATGGTGACTCAACTGATTTACAGTACTTGCGCGTTGTCACAGATCAGATCATGAATAAGATTCAAGAGATGTC
>JBMOET010000099.1:0-2864 GCA_049314595.1 Candidatus Planktophila sp.
GATGCAGTCCGTACGCCCTTTGGCAAGGCCGGCAGTTTATATGCCGGAACTCGCGCCGATGATCTAATGGTGCGCGCTATACGCGGCCTCCTCGATCGCAATCCACTTGTAGATCGCGCAACTATTGATGACGTTGCAATTGCAGCAGCGACACAGACTGGTGATCAAGGAATGAATATTGGTCGAAGCGCAGCTTTGCTCTCAGGTCTTCCGAACACAGTTCCCGGATATTCAATCGATCGTTGGTGTGCAGGTGCACTCACTGCAGTAACAACAGTTGCAGGTGCAATCGCAATTGGTGCAAATGAGATTGCAATCGCCGGCGGTGTTGAGCATATGGGAAATCATCCAATTGGCGAAGGCCTAGATCCCAATCCACGATTTTTAGCTGAGCGAATTGTCGAACAGGATGCGCTAGCAATGGGTGCAACTGCCGAGCGTTTGCATGATCGTTTCCCAACTATTACTAAAGAGCGAGCCGATAAGTACGCACTTAACTCTCAGATGAAAACTGCCAAAGCCTACGAAGCGGGATTAATCCAGCGAGATTTAATTCCGACGGCCGCTCGTAACGCCGAACTTGGCTGGGCAATTGCAACGATGGATGAGCCACCTCGTCCAACTACAACATTAGAAGGTTTATCGGGATTGAAGACTCCCTTTCGTCCAGCTGGACGTGTAACTGCTGGAAACTCTTCGGGATTAAATGATGGAGCAACAGCAGCCCTTCTTGCTAGCGAAGAGAAAGCTCTCGAACTTGGTTTAACAATTAAAGCCCGGCTAGTTACCTTTGCATTTGCAGGCGTTGAGCCAGAGGTAATGGGCTATGGACCGGTACCTGCAACAATTAAAGCGCTCAAGCAGGCTGGTTTAACTATCGCAGACATAGGCCTATTTGAAATTAATGAGGCCTTTGCAGTACAAGTCTTAGCATTTTTAGAGCATTTCGGTATCGCAGATGATGATTCGCGTGTTAATCCATTTGGAGGCGCAATTGCAGTTGGTCATCCGCTCGCCTCCTCGGGCGTGCGTTTGATGCTCAACTTAGCGCGCAGCTTTGAAGATCATCCAGAGGTGCGTTATGGCATCACAACTATGTGTATCGGTCTTGGAATGGGCGGCACGGTTATTTGGGAAAATCCACATTTTGTAGGAGCGGTGAAGTAAATGACGACAGATATTAAATTGCCAGAGGGTGCACCCGAAGAAGTAATAACACTTGCCCTTGTCCGCGATGTTGATTTAACTGCCTTTGGTGGAAAGGGTAGTTTGGCCCTTATTACTTTAGATAACGGCCGGGATCATAACCGCCCCAATACTTTCGGCCCGGCATCTCTTGCATCGTTGAACGCGGCAATTACAGAAGCGATATCTCGAAAGCCAGTAGCAATGGCAATAACTGGAAAGCCATTTATTTTTGCTGCAGGTGTTGATTTGTCAGCCGTGGCATATATACAAACCCGGGAGCAATCTCTTGCTATCGGCAAAGTTGGACACGATGTCTTTCGCAGATTAGACGAATGCGGCATCCCTACTTTTGCATTCATTAATGGCCTTGCACTCGGAGGCGGCCTTGAAGTTGGTCTGCACTGTAAGTATCGAACAGTGGCAAGTACGGCATTCACAGCACTTCCCGAAGTATTTTTGGGATTAGTTCCGGGCTGGGGTGGCGCAACAATTTTGCCTAAACTCATTGGGCCAGAGCGCGCAGTACAGGTAATTATGCTCAACGCCCTTAATAACAATACGATGATGAAGGCCAAAGATGCACTCAAACTAGGCGTCGTAGATGCCATCTTTGAACCAGCTGATTTCATCGAACGCTCGATAGCATTTGCAGTATCTGTGCTTGGCGGCAAAACAATCATTGAACGCAAGGATTACTCAACTGATCCAGCATGGGATAGCGCCCTTGCAACGGGACGAGCTGCCGCCCTTAAGAAGTATGGCGGGGCAGAGATTGCATCTCCTATGAAAGCGTTGGAACTTATTGCCGCAGCCAAGAGCAATACTCGCGCCGCTGGCTTTGATGCTGAAGATCAGACATTGGCCGATCTAACAATGAGTGATCCACTTCGTGCCTCCCTTTATGCCTTTAACCTCATTCAAAAGAAGCGCAAGAAAGTCGAAGGCTCACCAAAGCCCGCACTTGCCCGCAAGGTCACAAAGGTAGGTGTCGTTGGTGCAGGTTTGATGGCATCGCAGTTAGCGCTACTTCTTTTGAGAAACCTTAAATGCCCTGTAGTTATGAGCGATATTGATCAAGAGCGTGCCGATAAAGGCGTGGCCTGGGTAAAGAATGAGCTAGCTAAGGCAGTTGAAAAAAAGCGTATGAGTCCAGAGAACGCCCAACGTCTATCGCTTTTAATTTCAGGTTCGGCCGATCAAAATATCTTCGCTGGCTGTGATTTTGTAATCGAAGCGATTTTTGAAGAGCTCTCACTCAAGCAGGAGCTATTCAAGAAGTTAGAATCGATCATCTCCCCCGAGTGCATTCTTGCAACTAATACATCGTCCCTCTCAGTTGAATTAATGAGTCAAGGGCTTAAGAACCCAGAGCGAGTTGTAGGTTTCCACTTCTTTAATCCAGTTGCGATTATGCCTCTTCTAGAAATTGCTCGTACAAGCTCAACTGATGATGTCACAACGGCAACAGCTGTGGCAGTTGGTAAAGAGTTAAAGAAGACGATGATTATCTGTAAAGACTCCCCTGGTTTTGTTGTTAACCGTCTGCTAACACGCTTCATGGGAGAGATTACCGATGCAGTAGATGAGGGAACTCCTCCAGCTGTGGCAGATAGTGCGATGAGCTCAATTGGTTTCCCAATGTCACCATTTCAACTTCTAGATCTTGTTGGTCCAGG
>JBMOET010000100.1:0-2784 GCA_049314595.1 Candidatus Planktophila sp.
TTTTTGGCGACCCATCGCATGGCATAAGCTGCTGATCGATCTACTTTGGAAGGGTCTTTACCGCTAAATGCTCCACCGCCATGGCGTGCCATGCCACCATATGTATCAACGATGATTTTTCTTCCGGTGAGACCAGCATCGCCCATAGGTCCACCAATTACAAAGCGACCCGTAGGATTGATAAGAATCTTTAGATCGTTGCGTGGCAAATCAATCGTTGCCAATATCGGTTTGATGACAAATTCGATAACTTCAGGCGTTAACTTGCCAACTACATCGACATCTTCTGCATGCTGACTAGAAATAACCACCGTATTAAGCGCGACCGCACGATCACCGTCGTACTCAATAGTCACTTGAGTTTTACCATCCGGGCGAAGGTATGCAAGTTCGCCAGATTTGCGAACTAGAGACAACTGTTGTGCCAAAGCATGCGCCAACCAAATGGGCAGCGGCATTAACTCCTTAGTGTCATCACAAGCATAACCGAACATTAAACCTTGGTCACCGGCACCTTGTAAATCCAATGGATCCACACCTGCAGCAACACGATGTTCATATGCATCATTAACACCTTGAGCAATATCTTGTGATTGCTGACCTATTGATATTGAGACACCACAACTATTTCCATCAAAACCTTTGGCTGATGAGTCATAACCGATGTTCAAAACTGTATCCCGAACAATAGTATTGACATCGGCATAGCCATTAGTCGTCACTTCACCGGCAACATGTACTTGACCCGTGGTGATTAAAGTTTCGACAGCTACACGACTTTTTATATCTTGTGATAGAAGAGAATCAAGAACAGCATCAGAGATAGCATCTGCAATCTTGTCTGGGTGTCCTTCAGTGACAGACTCCGAAGTGAATAATCGTTTTGACATGTATTTAACCTAACTGCCCAGCGGCGTAATCAAGGAGTAAATGTGCAAGAGCGTCTTTGGAGACTTCCTTGAGCGCTATGTCCGCACCAGTGCGTGAGAGAATCATACCCTGCGTTGTATCTTTCCCGAATATAGCACCATCGCTAACGTCATTCACGTAGATAGCATCTAAGCCCTTTGCCACTAATTTGGCTCGGGCGGAATCCAAGAGGTCACCCGTTTCGGCAGCAAAACCAATCATTAACTGCTGCTTTTTGATCTTGGCCAGTTCAGCAACAATGTCGGGGTTCGGTTCGAGGTCTATTGAAGTGAGAAGTGTCTTCTTTAACTTCTGCGTAAATTTCACGACTGGCTTGGCATCTGCGACAGCTGCGCACATAACTAACACGTCGCACAGCGGAAACTCTTGCAAGAGAGCTTGTTGCATTTCTAATGCACTTTCTACCTCAATAATGGTGGCACCCTCAAGTTCCTGTGTTGACATATTTGCTGCAACTAAATGAACATCAGCTCCTCGTAGCAAGGCGGCGGATGCCAGCGCTGCGGCCTGTTTCCCACTTGAACGATTACCGATAAAACGAACAGGGTCTATGGCCTCGCGTGTTCCACCACCACTTATCAGAATGCGCTTTCCGACAAGGTCACGAATGTTTCCGGTGATCGCATCGAATTTTTCTATAATTGAAGAAGTTTCAGGAAATCTCCCCTGACCTGAATCAGTCCCAGTAAGGCGTCCCACTTCTGGTTCCATTACTACATAGCCTCGCGCACGAAGAGTTCTAACATTTTCAACAGTTGCGGGGTCAAGCCACATTGCAGGATGCATGGCTGGAACTATTAGCAAAGGCGCTTGGGTCGCTAAAACTAAATTAGTCAGTAAATCGTCGGCTCTACCCGCAGTAATCCGTGCAATCAAATCAGCGGTAGCCGGTGCGATAAGAAAAAAATCTGCTTTTTGAGCAAGCGAAACATGCGAAATGTCATGAACATTATCCCAAACTTGCGTATAAACCGGGCGTCCCGAGAGTGCTTCCCACGTAGCAGAGCCAACAAAGTTCAAGGATGAAGGTGTTGGAACTACTGTTACCGCATAACCGCGATCTTGAAGTCTTCGCAATAAGTCACAGGATTTGTAGGCAGCTATTCCTGCACCAACCCCAAGGACTACCTCACGAACAGTGGCAGACATGGGATCGGGAAACTTTATTTAAGCCGTTGGTTCGAGATTTTCAATCGTGAGTAGGCCTTCATTTATTTCACGCAAAGCGATGGAAAGCGGCTTCTCATGAACATGTGTTTCGACCAACGGACCTACGTATTCGAGCAATCCTTCACCCAGCTGAGAGTAATAAGCATTGATCTGGCGTGCGCGTTTTGCCGCATAAAGAACCAAGCTGTACTTAGATCCGCTTTTATCTAGAAGCTCATCTATTGGTGGATTTGTAATGCCATCCATAGTCATTCCCCGCTCATTTGCCATGCAATCGTGTGGTCAAGAGGTCAATGCTATCAGTTGTTCAACTACCCGTTCGACCTCGTCATTGACGACAACTAGATCAAAATTCGAGGCGGCAGCCAGCTCTTCCTGGGCAAGTTGCAACCTTTCGGCTCGTCTCTCAGGGCTATCTGTACCTCGGCCGACCAGTCTGGCTACCAACTCTTCCCATGTGGGGGGTTCTAGGAACACGGTTATTGCACCAGACATGTGCGCCTTCACCTGCCGGGCTCCATCGATCTCAATCTCGAGCAACACATTTCGACCGGCCAGCAACGCTTCTTCAACTGGCACACTAGGCGTTCCGTAGCGATTACCCGCAAACTCGGCCCACTCCAAAAATTCATCATCGCGTATTCGCCGTGAAAATTCTTCAGGGGCTATAAAGAAATAATCAAC
>JBMOET010000101.1:0-2697 GCA_049314595.1 Candidatus Planktophila sp.
AGCATCCTCAATGCTGATTTTTCCAATTTGGAATCTGAAATTAAGGTAATTTCTCAGGTATCTGATTTCGTCCATTTGGATGTTATGGATAATATTTTTGTTCCGAATTTCACATTTGATTTCGAATCGGCCCAAAAAATTATTGCGGCCAGCGCCCTACCCGTCGATGCACACCTGATGGTTGCTGATTGCGATCAAATGGGTCCACAGTATGCTGATATTGGTTGTGCGAGTGTCACTATTCACGCTGAAGCAAGCCAGGATATTTCAGGAACTCTTAAAACCATTCGCAACGCGGGAGTTCGCGCGGGGTTAGGAATCAAACCCAACACTGCGGTAGAACTTTACGCAGATATTGTTGATTTAGTAGATATGTTTTTAATCATGACAGTTGAGCCTGGTTTTGGTGGACAATCATTTATGGATGCGATGCTTCCCAAGATTAGGCGAACTCGCGAGATTATTGGTGACCGACCTATCTGGTTGCAAGTAGACGGTGGAATATCCATTGAAACCATTGAACGGGCTACGCAGGCTGGTGCTGATACTTTTGTAGCGGGTAGTGCTGTGTTTAAGGCCGAAGATCCAGCTGTGATGGTTTCTACATTGCGCGCATTGGCACAGAACGTGGCAGACTAATCCTTGAAGTTCCGGGGGTCGGTGTAAATCCGAACCGGCGGTTAAAGTCCGCGACCCGACCATCGCCAGTGGTCGGTTGACTTGGTGTAATTCCAAGACCGACAGTTAAAGTCTGGATAAAGGGACATCAATTGTGTTGTGCTACCTGCCTGCGCGTTGAATGTAAGTACCCCCTCTATTCATTGGAGGAGATATGTCAGTATTAAATTGGTTGTTCGAAGCCGAAATTCATATAGGTTCTAAAGCGATTCTGTGGCGTGAAGTAATCGGAAACGCCTTCGGTTTGGCAGGTGCCATATACGGGATGCGTCGAAAAGTTTGGACATGGCCTGTTGGAATGGCCGGCAACATTTTGCTTTTCACTGTGTTTTTAGGTGCGGTGTTCAATACCCCACAAGACAAGAATCTTTATGGACAAGCTGGTAGACAAGTATTCCTTATTATCCTCAGCATCTACGGTTGGGCTACCTGGCGAAACAATCGCAAACACAATTCCAATACATCTGTCACGCCTCGATGGACTACACGCGGTGAGAAATTACGAATTCTTCCGGTTGTTTTCGTTTTCTATGTTATTTCTTATCTGCTCTTGCGATCACTTGGTTCTTGGGCCCCGATACCTGATGCATGGATTTTCACGGGCACGGTTTTGGCAACGTATGGCATGAGCAAAGGTTTTGTAGAATTTTGGCTTGTCTGGATCGCTGTTGATGCCGTAGGTGTTCCTTTGCTGATTAAGGGCGGTTACTACCCATCTGCGACTCTTTATGGGATTTACGGAGCATTTGTTATATGGGGATTTGTGTCCTGGTTATCAATTGCATCCCGCGAGAGAGCAACGTCGGGTAAACTAGGAGCGTGAAAACATTTGATGAGTTATGGGTAGAACTTCAAAAGATTGCGAAAGATCGTCCATCAGACTCATCAACTGTTCACGCTTTAGATGCCGGAATTCATCAGATCGGTAAGAAGATTATCGAAGAGGCGGGCGAAGTTTGGTTAGCTGCCGAACATGAAAGCAACGAAGCGCTAGCCGAAGAAATGAGCCAACTTCTCTATCATCTACAAACGATGATGATCGCTCGTGGAATTACTCCCTCTGATGTCTATCGCTACTTGTAGCTGAAACTAGGTACCCAACGTGTTGAGAATCGCTGTTCCCAATAAGGGATCTCTGTCAGATAGTTCAGCTGAAATTCTCAGAGAAGCCGGATATAGGCAACGCACGGACTCCCGAGATCTCATTCTTTTAGATCAAGAAAATGGCGTGGAATTCTATTATTTACGCCCGCGCGATATTGCGGTTTATGTTGGATCTGGTGAATTAGAAGCGGGAATCACTGGTAGAGATCTCATGATTGATTCTGGCGCAGAGGCTTCAGAAGTATTGTCCCTAAATTTTGGTGCTTCCACATTTCGCTTTGCGGGACCGATTAATCAAAAACTTACTCTAAAAGATATTCAAGGCTTGCGCATTGCAACTGCTTATCCGGGTTTGGTTTCACAGCATCTTTCCGAATTGGGTATTCAAGCCACGGTCGTGCGTTTAGATGGAGCAGTGGAAAGTAGTATCCGACTAGGAGTTGCTGATGTAATTGCTGACGTTGTTAGTACTGGTAATACTTTACGACAAGCCGGTTTAGAAGTGTTTGCTGATCCAATACTTACCAGTGAAGCGGTAGTTATCTCTCGAAAAGGCGGAACGATTCCGGCAGGTTTAGAAATTCTTATTCGTCGTTTACAGGGCGTAGTGACAGCGCGCCAGTACGTATTGTTAGATTATGACGTTCCAAAAGACCAAGTGGAGCGAGCTTGCGCGATCACGCCAGGTTTGGAATCTCCCACAATTTCGCCGTTGCAGAAACCGGATTGGATGGCTGTGCGAGCTATGGTTTTACGAAGTGAAACAAATCGTTTGATGGATGAATTGTGGGCCCTTGGGGCTCGCGGAATTCTCGTTACAGATATCCACGCTTGCAGACTTTAGCGGTCGGCTTCTTCTACATCCTCACGAGAAATACCCATGAGATAAAGAACTGAATCTAAATACGGTTGAGA
>JBMOET010000102.1:0-2667 GCA_049314595.1 Candidatus Planktophila sp.
GTTCTGCATGATGAACAGCGCTTGTGACGAAGTAGACAAGAGGTATATTAGGTGTACCGATTGGTAGCGACTTAACCTAGTGCAACAAGCATCGGAGAGAATCAATGGCGATTCAAGGTTTGAAGCACGCTGGGCTATCTGCATGGATAAAAGAAGTTGCAGAGTTAACACAACCTAAAGATATTTATGTTTGCGATGGCTCTGACCAAGAGTGGACGCGGATTACTGATGAACTAGTAGATGCCGGAACATTAGTTCGACTTAAGAAAAAACCTAACTCTTTCTGGTGCGCATCTGATCCAACCGACGTTGCTCGAGTCGAAGACAGAACTTTTATCTGTTCAGTCAATGAATCCGATGCTGGGCCAACTAATAACTGGATGGCCCCAAGCGAGATGAAGAACATCATGGGAGATCTTTACAAAGGATCGATGCAGGGTCGCACTATGTACGTAATTCCATTTTGCATGGGTCCGCTAGATTCAGTGCACCCAATGTTCGGTGTGCAGATTACAGATAGTGCATATGTTGTTGCCTCAATGCGAATCATGGCCCGCATGGGAACTGATGCACTTAACGCTCTTGGTACTGATCGCCACTTTGTAAAAGCTCTACATTCTGTTGGCGCACCACTTGCAGAAGGCGAAAAAGATATTGCCTGGCCATGTAATAAGACTAAATACATCGTGCAGTTTCCTGAAGAGCGTTCTATCTGGTCCTACGGTTCAGGCTACGGTGGCAATGCATTGCTGGGTAAGAAGTGTTATTCACTTCGTATTGCATCGGTTATGGGCCGCGACGAAGGCTGGTTGGCAGAGCACATGCTCATCCTCAAACTGACCCCGCCTAATGGAAACGTTCACTATGTTGCCGCTGCCTTTCCATCTGCATGCGGTAAGACAAACCTTGCAATGTTGGATCCAACTATTAAGGGCTGGAAAGTTGAGACTCTCGGCGATGACATTGCTTGGATGCGCTTTGGCGATGACGGCCGCCTGTATGCAACTAACCCTGAATTTGGATTCTTTGGCGTAGCACCGGGTACTGGCTGGAACACGAATGCCAATGCCATGCGCACTATTGAAAAAGGAAACTCAATCTTTACTAACGTCGCACTTACCGACGATGGTGACATCTGGTGGGAAGGTATGACTGATACACCGCCAGAACATTTAACAGACTGGAAAGGCCAAAGCTGGACTCCAGATAACGGCGAGCTTTCATCACATGCAAACTCGCGTTTTTGTACGCCAGCTGAACAGTGTCCAATCATTGCTCCAGAGTGGCAGAGCCCAACTGGTGTTCCAATCTCTGCAATATTCCTGGGCGGTCGCCGCAAAACTACAATTCCTTTGGTTGTTCAATCTCGCGATTGGAACCACGGAGTATTTATGGGCGCAACACTTTCATCTGAAACAACTGCTGCAGCAACTGGTCAAGTAGGTGTTGTGCGCAGAGATCCATTTGCGATGCTTCCATTCATTGGTTATCACGTTGGTGATTACATAAATCACTGGGTTGAAATTGGTAAGAAAAGCTCACCCGATAAACTGCCAAAGATTTTTTATGTCAACTGGTTCCGCCGAGGCGAGGGTGGCAAATTCTTATGGCCCGGATACGGTGAAAATAGCCGCATTCTTAAATGGGCGATTGAGAGAATTGAAGGAACTGCAGATGCAGTTGAAACCCCGCTGGGTTTTGCGCCAAGTCCTGGTGCAGTCGATGTTGAGGGTCTAGATGTCAGCGCTTCAGACATGGCAGCAGCTCTGCACGTAGATACCGCCGAATGGATCAGTGAACTTCCACTGATCGATGACTGGTTTACGACAATAGGTCCAAAGCTACCTATTGAAATGAGCATTGAGTTAGAAAAACTTCGATCCAAAGTAATTGGCGCTCACTAGCTCTTTAAGGCCTATTCACAATAACAACTGATAAGGCTTAACACCTCGGTCCTTTTTTAGTTGAAAGAATAAAATTGACCTCTACCCGGTCGGAGCGTATCTCTTCTTATGCTGGGAAAATTTTAAACTTCAAATGACTGGCTAGATTTCGGGATTCTTACATTCCAACCTAACTCAGTTGTAAGACGATGTGGAACTCTTCGAAATATCTTTCTTGGCCTGCGCCCCATCTGGATTGTCGATCCTTGGATTATCACCAGCGTCCTTGCAGCAGTAATCATCACGTTAGTCTTTAGGCGAATTACACATGTAGGTAAGACACTCTTAATCTTGGACACATTCGGCCTTGCCGTTGCCACAGTGTCAGGCACTCAGCTCTCCATTGAAATGTATCTCACCTGGTTTGCAGCAATTCTCTTGGGTGTCATTACTGCAGTCACAGGAGGCTTACTGCGAGATGTTTTATGCCAGCTCGAGCCAGTGCTGTTGCACAGAGAAACTATTGGAACATCTGCACTAATGGGTGCAATTACCTTTGTTGCGCTGCATCAATTTAGTTTCGGTGAGGATATCTGTGCGATTGTTGGGGGAACGGTGGTAATTCTTACCCGCGTTGTTTCAATTCAGTTTGACCTGCACCTGCCAAAATTCAGCAAGTAATCCACTAAGTGGGTTGTGAGGGACTCGAACCCCAATTGCGGGTTTTGGGCGTCGTGCACGAGTAGGCTCGATTTATGACTGATCGTCAAGAATTTAAAGTGCT
>JBMOET010000103.1:0-2653 GCA_049314595.1 Candidatus Planktophila sp.
GTACTAAGGCCTTTGGTAGTTGATCGATTAAGACCTCTGTTGATTGCGCACCTGGCCGAGAGAGATTGGCGTAGATCAGCGGCTCATTAAAATGTTGAGCCAAATAATAGCTCCAGCCACGAAGGCTTCCATTCTTGTCAGCATCCCCAGTTCCTGCAGCCGCGCTATCTCCAAGAATGACAAATGTTGCGACACGGCGCATTTAGGCAGCACGCAGACGGGAGGCTGGCACTTGTGGCCGCAAGCCATGCAGGGTGAGCATCAAAGAGATTGTTGAACTCCACGGATAGTTCTCGGCTTGGTGTTGACAGTTAGATGAGATTCGTGGGGTGCGCTCCCTGATTGCAATAACTGACTCAATGGCATCGGCAAAGGATTGTGGATTGTTGTGTGCAACGGCTCCTACTGGCCAGGCCTTATCTAGCAACAAGAACTCCCCAACGGCGCTAGTACTAGATGCCACTACTGGAGTTCCAGATGCAAGAGACTCTAAGGCAGCTAAACAGAAAGTTTCGATAGGGCCCGGGGCTAATGAGATATCGGCCGAAGAAAGGATATCTGCGAGGCGATTTCGATCGGCGATGTAACCAAGAAAGGTTACTGGCAGATCTTTAGATTGTTCGCGAAGTTTTTTAAACAGCGGACCGATACCAACATAGACAAGACGAGCATTTACTCCGCGCGCCAACAAGAGTTGAAGGGCTTGTAAGGAGCGGGCCGGTTCTTTTTCATGTGACATACGACCGCAGTGAATCAGTAGGACCTCTGCGCCTTTAAGTAGCTCTAAACGCAAGATCTCATCACGCCGTCTTGGGGAAAAAGTTTCAAGATCAACTCCAAGTGGAATGCGAACTAAGTTGTGAATATTCAAACGTTCAAACTCTTTAGCAGCAAATGCTGTTGTTGCAATTACACGGTCGAAGCGACTAGCTAAACGACGGTTATGCCAATCGACAAAACGTGTCACTGGAAATGGAAAGTAGTGTGAGACTAAACCAGTCAATGTTTCATGACTAAAAACTACGGTCTTGATCTTGCGGCGCGAAGCCCATTGACCGATTGCTGAAAGCGTGAATCGATCTGAAACCTCTAGCACTTGTGGTTTAAGGGTAATAATTAACTTCTTTATATCGCGATTGTTTCGAATGATTCGATAGCCACCACTTAATGGAAGAATAAATGAGGGCACAGTAATTTTGCGACCACTAGGTGTCTCTTCACAGTAAAAGCCATTTCCTGGCACGATATAAGTAAATTCATGGCCTTTTGCAATGTAGCCCGCACCGAGCTCATGCAGAGTTGTACGAATTCCACCAGACTTTGGACCGTAAAAGTTAGCAATATGTAGGATCTTCATGCGACTTTCTCGCTCTCAGTTTGAACGGATGAGTTTGCAACAATTTCGCGATAGTGCTGTATGAGTTGTCGATGTACTTGTGGCCATGTTCGTTCAATAACTGATTCACGCGCCCTGGCCTGCATGATTGCTATATCGGGATTAGCAAGAACCATGCTGACACTATTGCTCAAGGCGTTGCTATCTGATGTATCGATTAAATACCCCGTCCAGCCATGTTTAACCAAATCGGTTGGGCCGCCAAAGTTAGGTGCAACGACTGGAACACCCGATGCCAAAGCCTCTTGAATCGATTGACAGAAAGTCTCATGTTTTCCGGTATGAACGAAGATATCCAACGAGGCATAGAATCGAGCAAGATCTTCACCGCTTTGATATCCGACAAAGCGAGCATTGACAAGTACGCGCTCTAACTTTGTTCGCGCTGGACCATCGCCAATAATCACTAGTTGAATATCATCTCGTTTATCAAGTACCTCTAAATCTTCGATGCATTTTTCATTAGCTAAGCGTCCAACGTACCCAATTAACTTTCGCTCACCTCTTGCGCCCAAAAGTTGTTGGCGTAAGGTGGCATCGCGTTTGGCGGGAGAAAATTTAACTGCATCTATTCCGCGCTGCCAAAGATGCACATTTGGCACACCTGATTTTTCAAGATCGGCGCATGACCACTTTGACGGCGCAAGAGTTCGATTAGTTTGTGAGTGAATTCGCGCAACCCATTTTTTTAATCCACTATGTGCAGCGCTCATGCCGTAGTGGCGAGCAAATCCGGCAATATCGGTTTGATATACAGATAGCGTTGGAATCTCTAAGCGTGAAGCAATCTTGGTTACATAATTTCCTAGAAAAATCGGTGACGCTAAATGAATGACATCTGGTGCAAAGCCATCGATCAACGGCGCAAGAGCGCGCTGCGGAAAACCAACGGGAATTAACCCCTTCATCTCAAGACTTGGTACTCGCTTCACGCGAAAGCCTGCGTACTCGTTCGGGCCATCGCCACTTTCGGGGGCGATTACTAGAGCCTCATGACCATCTCTTGCAAAGCCTTCTAAGATTCGAAGGACCGAGTTAGTGACTCCATTTATTTGGGGTAGGAAGGACTCAGTCACGAGGGCGATACGAAGTACCATGGCCCTAATACTCCGTGGCCGGCAAACACTAAAGCCGACGTTGAGGTTACGTGTTGGCAAATCTGGAGTGAAATGGGGGCGCAAGTGGAGATTATGGTTACCGGCAAGTAACATAGAGATATGAAAATCGCAGTCTGCATCAAGCAGGTCCCGGATTCAT
>JBMOET010000104.1:0-2593 GCA_049314595.1 Candidatus Planktophila sp.
TCCTATCAAAGTACTCTGGCGGCCTGGTAATTATTTCTCACGATGTTAACTTGATAGAGACCGTTGTCAATAAAGTCTTTTACTTAGATGCCAACCGTAACGTGATTGATGTCTATAACTTGGGCTGGAAGGCATACTTACTACAGCGCGAACAAGATGAGCATCGCCGCAAGAAAGAGCGCGCCAACGCTGAAAAGCGTGCTGAGATTTTGCAGAAGCAGGGTGAGAAGATGCGCGCCAAAGCCAGCAAGGCAACGGCTGCTCAAGGCATGTTACGTCGTGCTGAAAAACTTCGCAGCGGTCTTGAAGACGTACGCGTTAGTGACAAAGTTGCACGCCTTCGTTTTCCTACCCCTGCCCCATGTGGCAAGACTCCGCTATCTGGTGAAGAGTTATCGAAGTCTTACGGTTCTCTCGAAATCTTTACCGATGTGTCATGTGTTATCGATAAGGGATCGCGCGTTGTAATTCTTGGTCTCAACGGTGCAGGTAAAACTACATTGCTTCGTATTTTGGCCGGTGAATTAGAGTCTGATACCGGGACCGTTGAACATGGCCATGGCTTAAAGATTGGTTACTACGCCCAGGAGCACGAATCGCTTGATTTCGAGCGCACAGTATTAGAGAACATGATGTCGGCTACCCCTGACCTGCGTGAGCCAGAAGCGCGCAACACTCTTGGTTCATTCTTGTTCGTAGGCGATGATGTTCATAAACCAGTAAAGGTCTTATCTGGCGGAGAACGTACACGTCTGGCGTTAGCAGTACTGGTTGTTTCGGCAGCTAACGTATTGCTACTTGATGAGCCAACAAATAACTTAGATCCAGCATCTCGTGCTGAAATCCTTGGCGCCCTCAGTGAGTATCAAGGCGCAGTAATCATGGTTAGCCACGATGAAGGCGCAGTGCAATCGCTAAAGCCTGAGCGCGTTATCTTGTTGCCAGATGGCGATGAAGATCTGTGGAAAGACGATTACTTCGACTTAGTAAGTATCGACTAGCCCTTACTTATTTTTACTGTATCGCCAGAAGTTGAAAGTTCAGTTACGGTAATTTTCACGCCTTCTACGGTAATCGAATCTCCTGCATGCAGCGCCGCATCTTCAAAGTTTGAATCTATTGAACCAATTCGCTTTTGAATAACGTAGCCTCCCCCAAGCTGACCTTTCTTCATATCAACGGTATAGATAAGTACGCCTTCATTCTTTGCTGGAATAACATCCAAGCTTTCACTCTTGCGTGATTCAATAACGAGAATTTTTGAATATGTAACGGGCACCATGATTGATTTAACTTCTTTATCCAGGCGCACAATCGGTGAAATCTTTGTAGCCGATCCTTCGGTCGTTAAAGACTTCATCTCAACACAGTTCACTTGAGATTGCTGTAACCAGCCCTGTAAATATCTATCCCATGCACCAAGCTCGATTGCATGATTAGACCAGCTCATAGCCATGATGCCCCAATAACCAAGGCTCTGAGATTTATGCTCTAAATCTTCATCGTAGAGACCAAAGGCATGCCCAGTCTCATGGGCCATCCACTTCCAACGACCACCGACGATTCCATTATTTTCAACGTAATACATATCTGCGCCACCGGTGGCGCCATTCATTATTACTCCATTACTTGTCCAATGTGGGTATGTGATTGCGGGACCCCATCCCATATTTGCCATGGGCATCTCTTTGGGAACCAAGTAATAGACCGCGTCATATCCGCTGTAATCAATCGCGCCATCGGTCAGAGATATTAATTCGTTGAGATATCCGCTGGGATCCCCGGCTCCGACTGTTCCACCGGTTCCATATTTAGTAGATGAAAAAGGGGCATGAATCCAGGTAGGAACAATGTCGAAATCAAATGCGATAGCCCCGTATGACTGCTTGAAATAAAAGTCGCGTACGCCATTTGTGACATCAGCAAAGTAAGTAACCGTGTTGTCTTTTCCAACAATGTCGGTGAAATCAACTGGAACAACTAGCGCCTTAATGCGCCCAAACGAGGGCAACCGTTGTCCCACTTTTGGAAAACCTGATGAAAGATCCACGTTGTATCCACGCATTGAGGTTACTTGGTCCACTAATTGGCAGGGTGATACGGCGTTAAATGCATACACAGGAGTTGTAGCTAGAACATAGAGCTGACGCTTGAGTTCATCCAACATGGGATTTGAAGGAGTTTTAAGATCAACTGTGACCGTGAAATAACCTTGACTGTTTGGAGTTAATCCATCAATTGCAAGTACTCCACTTGCATCCACAGTTCCCGCATAGCGTTTCCTGAGATATTCAGTTTGGTTTGGCTCCACGATATCAATTATGTACGAACCGGTTTCCCACTTTGCATAAAAACTACCATCCAGATTAGTTGGTAGATAATTAAATGTACCTGCATTTATAGATAAAAAGACTCCCTGTGAGCTGATAGGACTCGTCTTATCTTTAGGGTTATAAATCCAGAGCTTTACATTTGCCGCACTGGGTGCGTTGTTGAGCGTAATGGGAATTTCAATACTCTTTATAGGTCCCGTGACTGGCAGATTTAGTTGGCCCACAGTTTTTGGATATGCCTTGGCAGAAGAAAGCACGAG
>JBMOET010000105.1:0-2583 GCA_049314595.1 Candidatus Planktophila sp.
GCGGCAAATTTTCACCCGAGACGCAATCTTCTTGGCAGCTCACCTTTACTCGAAGATGTCCATATATTGGGTAATCTCACACTTTTCTTGCGCTCAGATGCGCGTTATAGGCGTGAATTGTGCGTCTTCATCCATAAACTATGGGCAGGCCGAGGGTGGATATATCCGCGTCGCACATGCAATGGGAGATTTTAATGATTCGCTTTGAGAACGTCACCAAGATCTACCCAGGTCAAGATCGCCCTGCCCTTGATTCAGTCAATCTTGAGATTGTTAAAGGCGAGTTCGTTTTTCTAGTTGGCCTATCTGGCTCCGGCAAATCAACTTTTCTGCGATTGATTCTTCGAGAAGATCGCCCCACGTCGGGAACTATTCACGTTGCCGGTAAGGATTTAGGAACGCTGGCTACCCACAAAGTTCCAGAGCTTCGACGCAAAGTTGGAACTGTATTTCAAGATTTCCGCCTGCTGCCAAACAAGACGATTACTGAAAATGTAGCCTTTGCTCTGCATGTGTTGGGATATTCGCAAAAAGAGATCAATCGCGAAGTCCCTGAAGTTCTAGAGTTGGTTGGTCTTGAAGATAAAGGTGACCGCTTACCGTCAGAGATTTCAGGTGGCGAACAACAGCGCGTTGCCATTGCCCGTGCATATGTCAGCCGTCCGCCAATTTTGATTGCAGATGAGCCAACTGGAAACCTAGATCCGGCTACAAGTGTGGGAATTATGAAGCTACTTGATCGCATCAACCGCGAGGGAACAACAGTATTGATGGCCACACATGATTCTGGAATTGTGGATCAAATGCGCAAGCGCGTTATTGAGTTGGATCTAGGCCATGTGATTCGCGACCAAGTTCGCGGCGTTTATGGATACACGGGATAGGGGCTCACGGATGCGCGCACGGTTTCTGCTTAGCGAAGTAGGTATTGGTCTTCGTCGTAATATGACGATGACATTTGCTGTAATCGTCACCACTGCTATCTCGCTATCACTGCTCGGCATCGGTCTTCTGGCTAATGCCCAAGTAGGTGCGATGAAGGATTATTGGTATGACAAGATTGAAGTTTCAGTCTTCTTGTGCGGAACGCTCTCTGAATCGCCATCATGTTCGGGCGGCATAATCACATCGGCGCAGCGCTTGCAGATTCAGCAGGATATTCAAAGCATGCCCGCAGTGGAGAGCGTTTTTTATGAATCGCAATCACAGGCATTTACGCGCTTTCAAGAGCGATTTAAGGATTCAGCGATTGCTCAAAATGTGACCGCCGATCAACTGCCCGAATCATTTCGCGTTAAGTTAAAGGACCCAACGCAGTTTGCAGTAATCGTTAGCGCTTTCAGTGGCCGTCCGGGAGTTGATGTTGTTCAGGACCAACGCTTGATTCTGGATAAGTTCTTTAAGCTCTTAGAGGTTTTAAGAAATGGTGCGCTGCTAGTTGGACTTGCATCTGTTCTTACCGCGGCTTTATTAATTAGCAATACTTTGCGTATCGCTGCCTTTAATCGACGCCGCGAAACTGGAGTGATGAAGCTTGTCGGTGCATCGTCATGGTCAATTCAACTTCCATTTCTTCTTGAAGGAATCATCTCGGCCATCGTTGGATGGGCACTATCGACTGGATTATTGGCCGCACTTAAGAGCGTTGTTGATTCAAAAGTTGCACCTTTGTTGACCTTTACTAAGTTCTTTGGATGGGGCGAGGTCTGGGTTGCATCGGGATATTTATTGGCAACAGGTTTATTGGTCTCAACCATTGCCTCGGTCGCAACACTTCGCCGCTACCTGAAGGTCTAGTACTCTAGCGAAAGCGTTTTTTACTAGGGGGTGATGCGGTTATGGTTAAAGAGATTGGCCGCAAGGTCATCGCTCAAAATAAAAAGGCGCGCCATGACTATTCCATCGAGGATGTGTATGAGTGCGGATTGGTGCTTATGGGCACTGAAGTTAAATCATTGCGACTTGGCCGCGCATCTCTGATCGATGGCTTCGCGATAGTTAATGATGGCGAACTCTGGCTCAGCGGTGTGCATATACCTGAATACACGGAAGGTACGTGGACTAATCACACGCCACGGCGTGAGCGCAAACTGCTCGTTCATAAAGCGGAGTTGAATAAGTTGATAGCAAAACTCAAGGATTCAGGTACCACGCTTGTACCGCTCTCTTTGTATTTTAAAGATGGCAAAGCCAAAGTTGAGATCGCAGTTGCCCGAGGAAAGAAAGCTCACGATAAGCGTGAAGCTATTAAAACCCGTGAAGCCGACAGGGAAGTTGCTCGAGTTGTTTCGCGTGGTTCATCAGGAAAGAGCGCCAAGGCATCTAAACGTTACGAGGATTGATTCCCTTCTCGGTAACAATCTGCAGGCCGTGTGCGTGATTTATGGTCGCTCATATAAGGATTATGAATCGTCGAATTGTTGTCCTACAATTGGCCTACCGCCGCTTCGATTGACCGCTTAGTTTGAAAAAACTGAGGGCCGATGAGCCGACGCCAAGAAAGATTTCACTGGTGGAATTTTTCCCGTTCGGCAAGCGTTGAAGCAGTAAGCAGTAAGCAGTGAGCAGTAAGCAGTAAGCAGT
>JBMOET010000106.1:0-2576 GCA_049314595.1 Candidatus Planktophila sp.
TTCAGTGATGAGCGAACCTGGCCATCAACCTCTGCACGGTGCTCGGCATCTTCCAAACGGCCTTCGCCTTCAAGGTGATCGGTAACTTCAAGCTCAACTAAATTCTCTGGAACTGGAATATCTAGATCGGCAAGAAGTTTTTCAACTAAGCGATCGCGAGCCTGTGTTCCCTGCTCCATCTTCTTAACGCGACCAAGGCGCTCAACAAAGTCTGCCTTTAGCTCTGCCAAAGTATCGAACTCAGATGCAAGCTTTGCAAATGCATCATCTACTGGTGGAAGTTCGCGCTCTTTGACTGCCTTAACAGTTGCTTCAACTTCACCCTTTTCGTCCTCGGCCTGACCAACAAGCTTTGTTTCAAACTTTTTGGTCTCTCCTGCAGACATGCCGATCAAAATATCATCAAGGCCCTCAATCATGCGATCTGAGCCAACTTCGTAAGAAATATCATTTGCCTGTCCACCTTCAACAGTTTCACCATTGATGAATGCATCCATATCTAAGGTTGCAAAGTCACCCTTAATGATTGCACGCTCAACAGTTGTTAGTGTTCCAAAGCGCGTGCGAAGTGATTCGACTTGCTCGTCAACATCGGCATCGGCAACAGTTACATCATCAACTTCAATAGTTATAGTTGAGAAATCCGGCAGCTTAACTTCTGGGCGTACATCGACCTCAACTGTAAATGAGAGTTTTTCATTATCGACAAACTCTTTAACATCGACTACAGGACGTCCAATAACTGCCACTGAGTGCTCACGAGCTGCTTTGCCATAGAAATCAGGAAGCGCTGCGTTAATTGCCTCGTCTAAAACCGTTCCACGTCCAACGCGCTGATCGATCATCGCAGCTGGAACTTTTCCTTTACGGAAGCCTGGAATGTTTACTTGAGTTGCAACCTTTTTGTATGCATCGGCTACATGCGAAGACATTTCGCTATATTCGATTTCAATATCGAGACGAACGCGGGTTGGAGATAATGTCTCGACTGTGCTTTTCACAAGTGCTCCTAAGTAAGTTATTAACTACAAGAAAGAACTGGTCGGGGCGGGGAGATTCGAACTCCCGGTCTCCTGCTCCCAAAGCAGGCGCGCTAGCCACTACGCTACGCCCCGAGGCGCAATGCAGGAGTCTAGAGGAGATTTCACGCTTCGCTTACCGACCCAGAAGCACTACCTCTCGCCGCGCTGAGCTTTTTTGACGCAGACTCTCCCGAAATCGCCCCATGTGGGTTGAGATCTCGTACAAACACTTTCGTCAAACGGTTGACACTAGATAATTCAACCTCTTAAACTAAGAGGGATTCAATCAAAACTGGTTGACAATAAGTAAGGAGAGGGTCAAATTGGTTAAAACTTTTGTTAGGGCAGTTTCACTTTTGTCGATTGGTCTGGTTGTTTTTGCATTGGTCCCAGCTGCTGAGGCAGCCGGAGAAAAGGCAAATGGAAAGTGCAGCAAGGCAGGAAAGACAGTTTCTATTGATGGGGCCGACTATGTATGTCAGAGCGTCGGGGGCTCGTTAAAGTGGACTTTGGTTGTAAAAGCGCCACAGGCCCCAATTCCAGCCGGCACTATTTCAAGTGCTTCACCTGGTTCGGCTTCAACCGACTGGGTTAAATGGGATAAGGCCACTTGCTCACTTGTAGAAGCAACTGCGCCCAATGCATTTCCATGGCGGGCAGACCTAAGGCCAACTAAGGGCCTAAAGATTGGCTACGGAACACAAGCTGAAGGCGTTGCAGTTGTTGATCTCGCAAATGCAAGCATGAAATCAAATACTGAGGCCGCTGGCGGAGAATATTTATTTACTAATTACTTCTACCCTGATGCGGCAAAACTCATTGACGGAATTAATTCACTTGTAACTCGTAAGGCTGACGTAGTTGTCAGCTGGAATCTATTGGCTCCATCAATGGATAACATGATGAGTATTTTCAAGAAAGCATGTACTCCTGTAATCCAAGTGAGCTCTAAAGCCACTGGAGCAGTATTATTTGGACCAGATAATGCACTAGTGGGAACAACTGAAGGCGAAGGTCTAGTTGCATTTGCAAAGTCACGAAACTGGACTGATAACTCTTCTCAACAAATCACAGCACTGGCTGTAACCGCTCCTTCGCTGGGTGTTTCAATCAACCAACGATCGGCACTATGCGTTGCAGCAATCAAGAAGGCTTTTCCAAGTGCTAAAACGAGCACTTTGACTTTAGCATTCACCACAACGGCTGATGGCCAATCAAAGATGGCAGACTGGTTAACAGCAAATCCTATGGATCGAAGAGTGCTAGCTTGCACTGAAGCAGATACAGCAGCCTTTGGAATAGCAAATGCTGCAGGATCTCGAAATCGAAATGTCGGAGTTGGTGGCGTGGGCGGATCTAAGAACCCAGGCGGCAAATTTGTCGGAACTGTTGATTTTGGATTTAAGAACTATGGCTCTTTCTTAGTTCCGTTAGCCCAAGATCTTGCCGCTGGTCGTCCAGTACCAGCAGTAATAGCTCCTTCTCTCAAATTCGTGACAGTAAGCTAATTTGAGAAATATCTTGAGTCGAATTTACCATAAGAAAAACTTAGCT
>JBMOET010000107.1:0-2555 GCA_049314595.1 Candidatus Planktophila sp.
TGCAAGGTGCTGGGGTGTCCATGGCGGATGCTCTTTTCCCGAGCTGATGCCGCATTGATCGCCTCCAAAGGGATGGCGACCTCAATCATTTTCTTGCGGCGGTGGACGTGGTGGGTAGTCATGAAGAAATCTCTTGGTCGCGCCGCAGATCACTGGCCTTGTTGGCCTCGTAGGTCTCCGAGTTCACGCCCCACTTGCCAGAAACAAATTGCTGGACCATTTGCCTACGGATCAAGAGTGGTACACATATATTGGGATGCTGTTGACCTGCGTCGAGGGTCATGGCGATGATCTCCATTTGGACAAGTTCTGCTGCAACCATTGTTCAGCAGCAGATCGATATTCAAAAATCATTTCAAAAGAGAACATGATTTCCTTTTCAACTTCAGCTCCATAGAGTTTCCAAATCTCATTAGCCTCAGACCCTGCGTTGGCATCATCTAATTCATCCAGTAACAATAGCTGGCTGGCTTGATTGATGAGATAAATGACCGACCCTTTGCGGCAGGCCACATGACGTGCATGGTTGAGGTTAAACACATTAATTGTTAGCAATGCTCGTTGATGCATTGGAGCAGAGAGTCCGTCCCTCGGTGATACATAGCCATCTACGGCGAACACAAGGAATTCCCATGGATCGTCCTCGTCGGGCTTGATCAGCTGTAAAGGGTCGTAGTTTGAGCAAGGGTTTTTGGTGTTGTCTTTGTAATGGCCACAGCAATCATTGCGTGCACAGCTACCGAACAGATTTGACCATGCAAATGTCAACTCTTTGCCCCTTATAGAGCCTCTATAAGACCTTGCCACAAAGTGATCGATGTGTCTATCTGCCTTCAGCTTGGCTTCGCAGAATGCACAACATCCTTCCTGCATGGTGTCTAGCATAGCCCAAATCTCCTGACGATCCACATGATTAGGCTTTATTGGATTGCCTCCCCAAGCATCGTTCTTCCAGTAGTAATCATTGAGACATGCTGGTCCAGGATCAAGGCGTCGCAGAGGTCTCATAGTTCTCCACTCTGCTTTGCACTTCTCAAGCGACCACGGAAGGCCTGAAGTCTGATAAGCCGGTCACACTCCAGTATCTGAAGGGATTCAAGTCCAAAATGCTTTATAAGATTCTGGCGTAGGTCAACTCCCTCCTGTCCCTCCTGTAATTCTTGACTGATAAGGGCTTGGTAGCGCTGCAGCCATTGTGCAGCTTGATGCTTTGGCCAAACTGGATGGACATCCATCACCTCGGCCAGAATTTGATCACTGGACACTGCAGCTGTCTGCTTGCTTGGGGTCAAGACCTCGCCACCCTTGACCACACGTATATGTTCATTGCTTACGGTGCTCAAAACCTCGGAGCTGTGCGTTGACACGATGAACTGTAATTTAGGGAAAACCTCTAATAGTCTTTCAAGCACCATTTGCTGCCACTCAGGATGAAGATGCATATCGATCTCATCGATCAACACAACTCCTGGGGTTCCATTTGCTACATTTGCACCTAGTTGAGGGTTAAGCTGCGAACAGCGAAATGCCATATCGGCTGCCAGGGCCAGCATGTTGCGTACACCATCAGAAAGAAGCCGCACTGGGAAAGTCCTTCCATCGGTATGGAAAGCCAAGGGCTCCCGATTCACAAAGTCCCAGCGAATTCCTTTCCAGCCTGTAGGTTCCAGAACTCTCTGGATCACCCCACTCACAGCTTTTACTCGCTCTTCTGCACGATGACCAGCACTAAGGCCACTTTGAATCTCAGCTTGAGCCTCGCTGCTCATGGGGCCATACCAGGCCAGAAAAGCCTTATAACTTGAATTAGGATTTAGGCAATCCTCGTAGCCATCCAAACGAGATCGCCCAGGTTTCTTCCTGCTTGATGCCTTGATTTGTGAGAACAGACGTCCAGTTCCATAATAACTTATCAATGGAAGGGTGCAAACAATTTCATCTTTAATAATTGTATTGGCCGACTGAAGTAACTGAAGAAATCCAAGGGCGACCTGACTTAGCTCTTTAGCATCTTTGCTGGTCGTCTTTGCCCCTGCCGCGGCAGATCTCAGCTCTCTTGCCCATGTCAATTTATCTCCTTTAAACCATGCTTCCGCAAAGAGCTTAGTTGGCTCATTGGGCAAGAAATTTTCCATTGTTCCCTGGCGACCGGCAACCAGCTGAACATCATCTTTAGCAAAACCCAAGGATCCTCGCTTACTCTGAAGGGTGTCAACAAAAAGCCTCAGTGAAATCGCAACAGCATCCAGAATTGCGGTCTTACCTTGTCCGTTGGGTGCAGAGATGACGGTGAGCTTAGGATTGAGGTCAATATGAAGCTTGTTAAAGCAGCGGTACCTCTCCAGTGTGAGCGAACTGATTCCGATGAGGTCATCGGGAAGATCGGCCCAACCGGCCTTGATCTCAACTTCGCTCGGTAGCGGCAACATGCCAGACCTGTCCCCTTTGGCGCGGCTCGCCTTCAGCTTGGCATCCATGGTCAATGGGGCGCCCTCCCTGCTGCCAGCAGTTGCTGGAGATTCTTGGTGATCTGGGTATCACCGAAGCCAGGCATG
>JBMOET010000108.1:0-2544 GCA_049314595.1 Candidatus Planktophila sp.
TTCGCTTTGATAACGACTAATCAAAACTGCGTAACTTCGCTCCCGTGTTGGGGGCGTGTTGTAATTGGCAGCCTGTTGGTTTACCAATCCATCGGAGCGGGTTCAAATCCCGTCGCCTCCACCACAGTCTTAACTGTTTCAGCTCGATCTATTGGTAATGGTCAAAAGAGCTGCACCAGATATGCATGGGAGGGCCTCGAGAAATCGAGGCCTTTTCCAATTTTTCGACTTATCGAGCGACTGATCTTCTTTCATTTATACTTTTGGAATGCATAAAATTTTTGATATGCCTGTTGCAGACGTGTACGTTCATTACGTCAGCAAAATTGAGCGCAAAGATCGAACACAGGCAGAACTCGTCAAGGTAATTACCTGGCTGACGGGAATGGATTCAAAGACTTTAAAGAAACATCTCAGGGACCGATCAACATTTAGAGAATTCTTTAAAAGCGCAAAGATTCACACAAATGCCAAATTGATTACCGGCTCAATTTGCGGGGTCAAAATTGCCGAGATTGAAGACCCATTGATGGAGAAGATTCGCTACATGGATAAATTGGTAGATGAGCTTGCAAAAGGTCGCCCGATAGAGAAAATACTTCGCTCCAACTTATAGGGCGACCCTTTTCACCATAAATAAGGATTGCTATGTGGGGCAAATTAAGATGATTATTTTGCAAACCAAAAATGCTCAAATCAACCGAACATGGAATTTGATAGATAATTATTTGTTTTTGGAATCGTAACGTGTGACGGCGTGCCGATACATCATTTTCTGGCCAGTTACTAGAAGAACTACTTAGCGCAATTGCCAAAATATCTTTTCACAAGAGAATTCTTGAGGTAAAGTAATAATATGAAGCGGTTGTTATCGATTTGTATTCTTCTAATAGCCAGCGTCTTAACGCCTATGGCCCCAGCACACGCAGACGCAATTTCCACACTGTTAAATGCAGATCTTGGCCCTATCGTCTTGCCTCCATCTCATCCACGATTATCCGCTGCTCAACAACAAGTTGGCGCTGACTGGACAATTGCAAATGGATACACCGGACAGGGAGTATCTGTTGTTTTAATGGATGGCGGAATTCAATCCGACCATGTGCAATTTGATGGACGCATAATTGCAGAAGTATGCACACAACCGGCTGTCATCGTCGACATTATTTGGAAGTGCAAATCTGACGCAGGGATCTCCGAAGGCACGGGAACTGCTGAAGCGGGACTTGATGCCAATGGAAATCCCGTTTGGCACGGCGTAGGCGTGTCTAGTTCGGTTCTTGAATTCGCACCAAGTGTCCGCTTGATAATGATAAAGAATGGTGATGCTCTACAAGGCTTTGATTGGATTATTGCTAATGCAAAGAAGTACAACATCGCGGCAGCAAGCATGTCATTCGGAAACGATGGACCTTCACCTCGTCAAACTGACTATTGCAACGTACCAGACTGGCATCAGCGGTTTGTTGCCATGCGCGCTTTAGGTGTAATTCCTGTAGCAGCAACTGGAAATGGAGGACAATTGACTGGAATTTCGCATCCCGCTTGTGATCCTTTGGTAGTCAGCGTTGGAGCAGTTACTCCGGACGACAAAATAGTTTCGTATTCAAATATCTCAGATAGAACAACGCTTCTTGCACCAACTGAATTTGAAACTGCCGACACTACATCAGATAAAACTAAGAAAGATGCTTGGCGTGATATTTTTTCCGGTACATCAGCCGCCACACCAGTTGTAGCAGCGATGATGGCAATCGGTAAAAGTGTTGCACCTAATGCAAGCGTTGATGACATTGTTTCTGCAGCCCGGGCCACCGGTAAATCGATTGATGACGTTGCTGTTAAGGACTTACGTCGGGTTAACTTTGATAAGTTTGTTTCAAACCTCTTGAACATAAAACCGATACCGACAATAAAATCGCTATCAACGAGCAATCCAACAAAGACTTCCACTACATTAACGTGGACAGTTGAGAATACGCCTTCGCATGTTCGGGTTACTCCAGGCGATCAGCCATCGCAATTATTCGATGGGAAAGACGGCAGCATCAAAATTCAAAAAGTGGCCCGATCCCATACAATTTCCGTGAAGATTGAGGCATTGCAAGCTGATGGAACAGTTACTTCGACAAAAAATATAAATGTGGGATTTTTTATCGATGGAGTAACTGGATGGTGCAATCCGACGGGTAATGAATTGGCGATTGACGCTCCCCTGATGGGGCACTTTGAAGTTTTGGGCCCCAACAAAGAAAATCCAAATCTTGTTGATTTTGGTGTGGGCTTACAAGGTATCCATTTATCCTGTACCTATATCGAAATGAGCCCGCTAAGTACTCCTGAGATTGCATATATTGCTAGGCTCAAAGCTTCGAATAGTCCAGATCGACATACAATCGTAATTCCTAAAAGTTTTGGCAATGGTGGTGTGATTCGTGTAACGAATATTGATATGGATGGGAATTATTCAAGAATCTATAGCCATATTTTCTCTGAAGGATCCTTCGACTTAGCATCGTCGAATGGCTATGAAGCGGAATTGGC
>JBMOET010000109.1:0-2296 GCA_049314595.1 Candidatus Planktophila sp.
AGAAGCGCCATATCAATATCTTCGCCAGTCACACTTTTAACTACATCAGGGCCAGTTACAAAGATGCGTCCCTCTGGAGCAAGTACTACTACATCGGTTAATGCAGGTCCGTAAGCACCGCCACCGGCAGTTGGTCCTAACACTAATGAGAGCTGAGGGATGCGACCACTTGCCGAAATCATTGATTGAAATACTTCACCAAATGCATCTAATGATGCAACACCGTCACTGAGTCGAGCACCACCAGAGTGCCACACTCCAATAATTGGAACTTGTGCACCCATGGCGGCTTTATATGCCGTAACAATAACTTTCGAGCCTTCGATACCTAGCGCACCACTTTTGATGGTGGCATCTGAAGCGAAGATAACAACTTTGTTGCCTTTAATTGAAGCAGTGACTGCAACCATTCCGCAGTTTGTACGAGGGATTAAGAAAGAAAAGTTACCGTCATCGACTAACCGTGCGATGCGCGATTCGGGATCGCGAGGGTCCAGCTGGGCAGTTGGCATTTAGATGCTCTTAAAGACCAATACAACGTTGTGGCCACCAAAACCAAAAGAGTCGTTAAGGGCTGCAATATCACCTGCGGGCAGAGCGCGGGGCTTATCTCGAACAATATCAATCGTTACTGCAGGATCTAAATCATCGATATTTATCGTTGGGGGAGCAAGACGATCCTGCAAAGTTTTTACAATAAATACCGATTCAATAGCACCAGCTCCACCCAGTAAATGACCCGTCATCGATTTGGTTGCAGAAACTGCAACATGGTCGGCATCGGCGCCAAGGGCTGCACGCAATGCGTTAGCTTCGGCGACATCACCTGCTGGCGTTGAGGTTGCATGCGCATTTAAATGGACGATGTCTTTTAAAGAAACTCCTGCTTCACGCAGTGCAAACTTAAGTGCGCGCTGTACGCCTGCGCCATCTGGATCAGGTGCAGCAATGTGATAACCATCGGAAGTTAAACCTTGTCCTGCAATTTCGCAGTAAATCTTGGCACCGCGTGCAACGGCATGCTCGTACTCTTCTAGAACTAGAACTCCACCGCCTTCACCTAAAACAAAGCCATCACGGTTTACGTCATATGGCCGCGATGCGCGCGCAGGATCATCATTTCTAGTTGATAACGCTTTCATTGCAGCAAAGGCTGACATCGGCAATGCATGTATTGCCGCTTCTACGCCGCCACTTACAACAATATCGGCGCGATTGTTGCGAATCATGTCAAAGGCATAACCAATTGCTTCTGCTCCAGATGCACATGCACTTACTGGTGTATGAACACCAGCCTTGGCTTGTAGCTCAAGGCCAACATTTGCAGCTGGGCCATTGGGCATAAGCATGGGCACAGTGTGTGGACTTACAAGCCTGGCACCTTTGTCATGCAATATGTCGTATTGATCCAACAACGTTGTAACTCCACCAATACCTGATGCGATAACAACGCCTAAGCGTTCCTTATCCATCTCGGGTGATCCCGCATCTTTCCATGCTTCGCGCGATGCAATAAGGGCAAATTGTTCAGATCTATCTAAGCGACGCAGTTCAACACGTTGCATCTGCTCACTTGGTTCAACGGCAACGCGTGCAGCAAAGTGCACAGGAATCGTCTGCGCCCAATCCTCGGTCAATAAGCGCACACCACTTGTTCCAGCCAAAAGAGCCGACCAGGTTGTTGCAACATCTCCGCCCAGAGGCGTAGTGGCACCAAGCCCAGTGACGACAACTCGGCGTGACATAAGAGGATTGTTCTTAACTACTACTTAGCAGCGTTGATAATAAAGTTAACGGCATCGCCAACAGTGACAAGGTCAGTTACTGCCTCATCAGGAATCTTCACGCCAAAGCGCTCTTCTGCAGCAACGACAACTTCAACCATGCTCAGTGAGTCAACTTCTAGATCTTCAGTGAAGTTCTTATCCATTTCAATTGATGCAGCAGGAATTCCAGCTACTTCTTCAACGATCTCTCGTAGTCCTGCAAGTACATCAGCTTGTGCAAGTGCCATTTTATTTATTCCATCCGTTAGCGAGTTCGTCCCTGTTATCAATAGGGTCGTATTCTCTATGACAAAGCCGCTTACTTACGAGTATTGGAGCCCTAAGTGGCGTAAATCTCAAGGCGCAGGGGGCAATTGCACCACTTGTCCTGCATAAACAAGGCCCGCGCCGTAACCAATGAGAAGTGCTAACTCTCCATGAAGCTCGGGATGAGCCTGCAGTAGAACATCCATCGCAAGTGGAATCGATGCCGCAGAAGTATTTCCATTGACGCGAATATCATCGGCGAT
>JBMOET010000110.1:0-2278 GCA_049314595.1 Candidatus Planktophila sp.
CGATCATTAGGCACGGTGAATAAGAACCTCTACGCGCTGGAACTCTTTCACATCGGAGTATCCGCAGGTTGCCATGGCACGTCGAAGTGCGCCGAATAAATTCATTGATCCATCTGATGTATGTGAAGGTCCGAGCAAGATTTCTTCAAGAGTGCCTACGGTTCCAACTGCGACACGCTCTCCGCGCGGTAAAACCTGGTGATGTGCCTCTGAGCCCCAGTGCCAGCCAAGTCCTGGCGCTTGTGCAGCTTTAGCAAGCGGAGAACCCATCATCACTGCGTCGGCCCCGCACGCTATTGCTTTTGCAATATCTCCACTTCGGCCAACTGCGCCATCAGCAATAACATGAACGTATCGGCCGCCTGATTCATCTAAGTATTCACGACGCGCAGAAGCAACTTCAGCAACTGCCGATGCCATGGGAACTTCAATTCCAAGCACTTTACGCGTTGTATGCGTAGCGCCTCCACCAAAACCAACTAGAACACCAGCTGCGCCTGCACGCATTAAGTGCAATGCTGCCGTTGCAGTTGCGACGCCACCAACAATGACTGGAACATCGAGTTCGTAAATAAACTTCTTCAAGTTAAGTGCTTCGGTTTCAGCTGCAACATGTTCGGCACTAACGGTTGTTCCGCGAATAACGAAAATGTCAACGCCTGCATCGATCACAGCTTTATGTAGTTGGGCAGTTCGCGCAGGTGAAAGTGAAGCAGCAACTGTCACACCGCCATCTCTTATCTGCTGAATCCGCTCTTTAATTAACTCAGGCTTAATAGGTGCGGTATAGATTTCTTGCATGCGCTTAGTTGCATGCTTATCTGGCATCGATGCAATTTCGCCTAATGGAATTCGAGGATCTTCATATCGTGTCCATAAACCCTCAAGGTTCAACACTCCTATGCCGCCAAGTCGCCCAATCTCAATTGCGGTTTCGGGCGATACAACGGAATCCATTGGGGCTGCCAACATCGGGAGTTCAAACTTGTAAGCATCAATCTGCCAGGCCGTCGACACTTCTTCAGGGTCGCGGGTACGGCGGCTCGGAACAATGGCAATGTCATCAAATGAGTATGCGGTTCGGGCACGTTTTCCAGGTGCAATTTCAATCTCACTCATGGTCGTCCCTTCGATTGATAGTTAGGTGCATCAGCAACATGGGCAACATCGTGCGGATGGCTCTCGTAAAGCCCGGCAGACGTAATTTGAATCAAACGGCCCTCGCGGCGCAAGGTCTCGATATCCGGCGCACCTGCATAACCCATACCTGATCGAAGTCCACCAACTAGTTGATGAACGACATCTTCAACACTGCCACGGAAGATTACTTTTCCTTCAATACCTTCAGGTACAAGTTTGTCCTCTGATAAAACATCGTCCTGCATGTAGCGATCTTTCGAATATGACTTCTGTTCTCCGCGAGATTGCATCGCGCCCAATGAACCCATTCCACGATACGTCTTGTACTTCACACCTTTAATTTCAACTAACTCGCCAGGAGACTCTTGGCAACCAGCAAGTAAGGATCCGAGCATTACCGAGTTTGCACCGGCAACAATTGCTTTAACAATGTCACCTGAATATTGAAGCCCACCATCTGCAATTAATGGAATACCCGCTTTGTTGCAAGCCTTAGCAGCTTCCATAATTGCCGTAATCTGTGGGACACCAACACCTGCAACAACGCGTGTTGTACAAATTGATCCAGGACCAACACCGACTTTAACGGCATCGGCTCCTGCGTTGATTAAGGCTTGCGCTCCGGCACGAGTTGCAACATTGCCACCAATAATTTGGATGGTTGATGAGAAACTCTTAATTCTTGAAATTGCATCTAAGACTGCACGGTGATGACCATGGGCAGTATCAACAACTACAACATCGACACCAGCTTCAATGAGCGCTTGTGCGCGAGCAAAACCATCATCGCCAACACCAACAGCGGCGCCTGCTAGGCCAACGTTCTTTACTAACTTCACATGTGTTACTTGTTCGGCAATAGGTAAATTACGGTGAATGATTCCGATGCCACCTGCTTTTGCCATAGCAATTGCCATTGCTGATTCAGTAACTGTATCCATCGCCGATGAAACTAGTGGCACTGCCAAAGTGATATTTCGAGTTAACTGTGTTGAAGTATCCACTTCAGATGGAACAACCTCAGAAGCGTCAGGTAAAAGGAGTACATCGTCATAGGTCAGCCCCAGCATCGCTATCTTGTCGCTATCGCTCACCTTTGCCCCCTTCGCAGGTGCGCAGTCTATCGGGGCTTTTAGAG
>JBMOET010000111.1:0-2239 GCA_049314595.1 Candidatus Planktophila sp.
GCCCGCTGCGTAATCTCTTCAACCGCTCCTGTAGCACTTACAGTGATTAGTAAACCTTCGCTGCGATAGAAAGAAACTATTGGTGCAGTCTGCTCTTCATAAACTTCAAGGCGTCGCGCAATTACATCTACTTTGTCATCTTCACGTTGATAAACTTCTCCACCACAAGTAGGACATTTATCGGTTCCAACTGTTGGTAATCCGCAATCTTTGCAAGTACGACGACTAGATAAGCGCGCAATAATTTCAGAACTATCAATAGCCAGCTCAAGAACTGCAGTTAATGGGGTCGCTTTTTGCGTTAAATTCGCGCGTAAAACTTCGGCCTGCGCAACGTTTCTTGGGAATCCATCAAGCAAAAAGCCATTGGCTAAGTCATCTTGCAATAAACGATCTTTAACCATTTCATTGGTGACTGAGTCCGGAACCAACTCACCGCGATCCATAAATGTTTTCGCTTGCATTCCCAATGGGGTGCCGGCTTTTAAATTTGCACGAAAAATATCACCAGTAGCAATATGTGGAATTGAATAGTGCGCGGCTAGGAACTGTGCTTGCGTACCTTTGCCAGCGCCTGGTGGACCTACCAGGACAAGGCGCATTACTTAAGGAATCCCTCATAGGAACGTTGCTGCAACTGTGACTCAATCTGCTTTGCCGTATCAAGACCCACACCAACAACAATCAAGATTGCAGTTCCACCGAATGGGAAATTCTGAGTTGCACCAAAGAGGACAAGTGCGCCAATTGGAATTACTGCAACAAGGGCCAAGTACAGCGAACCCGGAGCGGTAATCCGTGAAAGCACATACTGCAAGTATTCAGAAGTTGGGCGCCCGGCACGAATACCAGGAATAAATCCACCGTACTTCTTCATATTATCTGCAACCTCATCTGGGTTGAAGGTAATTGCAACATAGAAATATGTAAAGAAAATAATTAGCACTGCATAGGTGAGCACGTATATTGGGTGATCACCCTTAACAAAGTTACGACTAATCCAAACTGCCCAAGCCGATTGGCTATTTGTAAAGTTAACAATCAGTGATGGAATATAAAGTAATGATGAAGCAAAAATTACTGGAATAACACCAGCCTGGTTAACTTTAATTGGAATATAAGTACTTGTTCCACCATATGACTGACGGCCAACCATGCGCTTGGCATACTGCACTGGAATTCTTCGCTGAGCCTGCTCGACGAATACAACCGCTGCAACTACTAATACACCGACTGCCATAACAAAGAGGAAGGCAAACCAACCCTTTTGAAGTTTGATTGACCATAGCTGGCTTGGGAAACCCGCAGCGATTGATGTAAAGATCAAGATAGACATACCGTTACCAACACCGCGATCAGTGATGAGCTCTCCGAGCCACATAATTACCGATGTTCCAGCAGTCATAACAAAAATCATCGTGACGATTCTCTGCCATGAAGTATCTGGAATTATTGCAAGAGAACATCCAGAGATTAAACGACCTGGTGTGCGTGCTACTGCGATTAATCCAGTTGATTGCAAAATTGCAAGACCGATTGTTAAGTAACGTGTGTACTGAGTTAACTTCGCAGTTCCAGCCTGACCCTCTTTCTTCAGAGTTTCAAAGCGAGGAATAACAACTGTTAGAAGTTGAACAATAATTGAGCTCGTGATGTAAGGCATGATTCCAAGAGCAAAGACAGAGAGCTTGATTAAAGCACCACCGCTGAAAAGATTGATGAGGCCGAAAAGCCCACCTGATTCAACTGTCTTTAGACACTCTTGTACGTTGCCATAGGAAACGCCTGGTGTCGGAACTACTGAGCCGAAGCGAAATAGCGCCATGATTGAAAGAGTGAAGAAGATCTTCTTACGTAGATCCGGTGTCCTAAAGGCCATAGCAAATGCTGAAAGCATAGATCTTCTCCTCTATCTCACTAAATATTAGGTTCGATTAAAGAACGTTTGTTTTTCCGCCGGCAGCGACAATCTTATCGACCGCTGTCGAAGAGAATGCGTGAGCCGTGACGTTAACCTTGACATCAATATCGCCGTTACCAAGTACCTTTACAGGCAATGAATCGCGAACTGCGCCTTTTGCAATCAAATCAGCAACTGTTACATCGCCACCCTTTGGAAAGAGTGCGTTAATAGTTGAGACGTTAACTGCCTGGTATTCAATGCGAGCTGGGTTCTTGAAACCACGAAGCTTAGGTAAACGCATTACGAGAGGTAGCTGACCACCTTCGAAACCTGCAC
>JBMOET010000112.1:0-2165 GCA_049314595.1 Candidatus Planktophila sp.
GATAAATTGGCGGGCGTGATTTTGACCTATATCGCCTTTATCCTGCCCTTTGTCGTGTGGACTCTGCGTGGGTTTCTAATAAATATCCCGGTAGAGCTTGAAGAGGCCGCATTAGTAGATGGATGCACAAAGCCTCAGGCATATCGACTGGTCCTATTTCCATTAATGGCGCCTGGCTTAGTCGCAACTGCGATATTTGCATTTATTCAAGCTTGGAATGAATTTCTGTTAGCCTACATTTTGCTCTCAAGCCAAGACAAAGCAACAATGCCAATTTGGTTAGCGGGATTTACAAATAGATTTGGAACTGACTGGGGTCCACTCATGGCTGCCTCGACCTTAACTGCGATTCCTGTAGTTATCTTCTTCTCGCTCATTCAGGACAAAATTGCTACTGGCGTCACAGCCGGGGCGGTAAAGGGGTAGCAGTGAAACCATCAACGGCCCTTGATCGCACGATACTTTCAACATTTTCACCAGGTTTTGGCGGTGCAATTGTTCCTGAATGGATTAAGCCTTGGTTGGAGAATGGTTTGGGTTCGGTCACCCTCTTTGCGTCAAACACCCCTAATTTTGAAGCAGCTGCAAATCTAATTGAAGATCTTCGCAGTTATAACCCTGAAGTTCTTATTACTATTGATGAAGAGGGTGGGGATGTAACGCGGCTATTCGTGCGCGAGGGCAGCAGATATCCAACGCCGGCACTTTTAGGTCAATGTGACGATGAAGATCTTACATATCGCTCATATAACTCAATGGGTACGGTGTTACGAGATCTAGGTATAGATATAACGTATGCGCCTGTCGCAGATGTCGTTGCATTTGAAAATAATCCAATTGTTGGCGTTCGCTCATTTGGAATGTCAACCGATGTTGTTACACGACATGTCGCAGCAGCTGTTAGAGGATTGCAAAATGCCGGGGTCGGGGCCTGTGTTAAACACTTCCCGGGCCATGGCGCAGTCCTAGAAGATTCTCATCATGACCTGCCACATATAAAGATGGCTCTGGCAGATTATGAATCCCAGCATGTAGTTCCATTTAAACATGCAATTGAATCTGGTGTTGCCGCGGTAATGATCGGCCATTTAGTTGCAGAAGCTCTTGATAAGAAATTACCCGCATCTTTATCAAGTAAGGTGATTCGAGATTATCTGCGAGGTGTATTAAATTTCAATGGCTTAGTTGTTACCGACGCCCTTGATATGGGAGCCATCGGCGGCCCTGCAAAGATTCATGAGTCTGCACTCAAAGCCTTAACGGCCGGCGCCGACCTGTTGTGTTTTTCTGGCATGGGTGATCAATCTGTCTTCGTTTCATCAAGTTTTGATTGGATTAAAGCTGCAGTTGATTCAGGCGCTCTTGCTACGAAAGAGTTAGAAGAATCGGAGCAGCGAATCGTTAATTGGCGTGCTACAAATAAATCAAATGGGGCTGCAACGGCTGCCGTTGATTTTAAAGATTTAATAAATGGCTTTGAAATATCTGGTTCAGTTGAACTAGAAGCCGGTGCCATTAATTTGGTAGAGATTGGAACCAAGCCAACAATCGCCGCGGGCGATGTTTCGTGGGGGATGCACAGAGAACTGCGCGCTGTTGGTATCGCGTGCGATATTCATGCAAGCGATGCTGAAACCCTTGCAACGAAGAAGTTAGTGGTGGCTTTTAGAGATGCTTATCGTGATGCACCGCTGCTTGCGACACTGAATCGATTAAATGATCGCTACCCAGAGGCGATATTTATCGATATGGGCTGGCCGAGCCGTGAATTCGTACCTAAGAACTTAATTCGAGCATTTGGCTCCTCGGCCGTGATTGCTCAGGCTGTGGCTGCCCGAATTCGAGCTAAGTAGGCTGTTTCTGTAGCCTTTCATACTGGGGATTGTGGTCTGAGTTACACCGTTGTCATTTAATAGGGCCGATTTCCCTTATTCAAGCCCGACCTCTAAACTACAACTTCGCTTGTTTCACGCTTAAACAGAATTGTGGGTACAGATTGGCTAGCAAAGATGGCGCCATCGAAATGGAAGGCACCGTTTCCGAAGCTTTACCTAACGCGATGTTTCGTGTGGAACTAACTAATGGACATAAAGTCCTCGCTCACATCAGCGGAAAGATGCGAAAGAACTACATTCGCATCTTGACGGCTGACCGTGTGATCGTGG
>JBMOET010000113.1:0-2114 GCA_049314595.1 Candidatus Planktophila sp.
TTGGTCTCATGCCCCTGGAAAAGATTTCATGTATTACGCAGAATCTTCTGATGGACTAACCTTCACTGAAATCTCTATTCCTGGGATAGATGTAAATAAATGTTTGACCACAGCGGGTGTTGCATTTGGTCCACTCGGTGATCCAGCCATTGTGAAACTAGTCGATGGCACTTGGTTATTGCACGCACAAGGATACGGTGTTGGTAACACAGGACCTAATTTTGCGCGCTGGGCATGCGTTGCTACATCTCCTGATGGGAAAACTTGGACTCCAGTACAAAGTAGATCCTATGGCGGCACTATCGATGTCGAAACTAACCCAAATATTTATATGAATAAATCAGGAAAAGTTGAATGGATGTGGCCTGGAGGTAGAGGTGTTGAGACAAGGATTGGTGACGGCACTACCTATGGTGACGCGATTGCATATCCAAAAGCGGGAGATCCAGAGCGTTTAGATCTAGCAGATGGCACCGAGCTCTATGCGATGGGTGGATTCGATGCTAGAGGCGGCGGGGCGTTAATTTTCGCCAAGCGTGTTACTAACTCTTATGTAATTACACCTACTCCAGGCGCGCCAACGGGCGGTTCACCAAATCGCTTATTAACATGGACCGTTAAAGGCGCAACCGCAAACGATATTTCGGTTATGAATTTGTGTCTTAACAAAAAGGTTTCAGAGATTTCTGGAGCCACCGTAACCATTACAACAAGTAATGGCGTTGTAACAGTCGTTTCAGCCGATCCAGCTAATGAGCACGCCTGTGTTTACGTGCAAGTTGGCCCCGAAAAAATATTGGGTTAGCGCAGTGAGGCCATCCACGCCTCAATCTCATCTGGGTGACGTGGCATATTTTCACTTAAATTAAAGCAACCATCTTCAGTCACTAGAACATCATCTTCGATCCGAATTCCAATTCCTCGGTATTCAGGGGCAAATAACTCATCATCAGGCTGGATATAAAGACCTGGCTCAACAGTTAAAACCATCCCAGCTTCAAGTTTTGCATCCGTGTATTGATCCTTACGAGCTTGGGCACAGTCATGAACATCTAAGCCCAACATATGGCTAACACCATGTAAGGTCCAGCGCTTATGCAGGCCAACTTCAGGACGCATTGACTCCTCTGCACTAATTGTAAGAACACCCATATCAACTAAACCCTGGGCCAAAACCGTGTGACAGGCCTTGTTAATTTCAAGAAAATCTACGCCGGGACGGATAGCGGCAAAGCCGGCTTTCTGCGCCTCATAGACCAACATATATAAAACACGTTGAGCAGGAGAGAACTTTCCATTGACTGGCAAAGTACGGGTGATATCGGCGGTGTAATAGGAATCTAACTCAACACCGGCATCGAGTAATAAGAGTTCACCATTTCTTACATCACCATCATTGCGTGTCCAGTGCAATACACAGGCATGTGAACCAGCGGCAGAGATAGTGTCGTAACCAAGCTCATTGCCTTCAATACGCGCTCGCCCATAAAAGGCGGCTTCTACTACGCGCTCACCACGAGGTGTTGCAACGGCGGCAGGTAGGGCACGTATTGCATCATTGAATCCACGGTGAGTTACATCAACCGCCTTTTGCATCTCAATAATTTCATAATCATCTTTAATGAGACGGGCAACGGATACTAAGTTTTCTAACTCACCACCGCGTGGATTCTTCTTAATTACTGAGTCGACCAAGGCATCCAAACCACTTAAAGAAACTGCAGGTGTGCCATCTTTAAGAAGTGATTTCAGATCATCAACCTTGCGCACTTCGATTCCAAAGCGCGCAGATGCCTCATCGGTTGTGTAGCGACGGCCTACCCAGAGTTCGCCATATTTACGGTCATTATAGAAAGCACTTGTATCACGCGTTGATCGCGGCTGAATATATAAAATCGAATCATGGCCTTGTCCATTTGGCTCCATGACAAGGACGGCATCTGATGTAACTTCTTCACCTTGAATGCCGGTGTAATAGACAAATGCACTATGAGGGCGGAATCGGTAATCAGTGTCATTGCTGCGCACTTTGGAGTTTCCACTAGGAATCACAATACGCAGACCAGTAAATGCTTCTGAGAGTTTGCTTCGACGAGCAGAACAGAATGGAATGA
>JBMOET010000114.1:0-2072 GCA_049314595.1 Candidatus Planktophila sp.
GATGAAATCAATTTCTTCGATGACATTGAGTTCAGCTAGAGATGGATATCTAGCATTAATTAATTGAAAACCACGATCACATAAGAAGCCATCGACTTTATCTGTAGCAATTCGGCCTCCAGGCTTGTCGTTGGCATCAATTATCAAAACTTCGCGCCCTGCATTCTGAAGAGTCAAAGCCGCATTAATGCCTGCTAATCCAGCACCTACAACTATGAAGTCAAAACTCTCAGCCATGCATTGAAACCTGCCGAGCTTCGTCGATAATTTGAGCAACCAGTAGTGCGTCCTGATTATTTATAGGCCATGGTTTTTTCTCTGATAATGCAGCAGCAACTTGAGAATAGAAGAGGGCATAGTTTCCATTTTCACCTGGAATCTCTTCTACCTTGTCGCCTCTATAAATATATGCTTTGGATGCGGTAGGAACTTGCCATGCGCCATCTTTTGGATACAACCCACTTCTGAGCAAGTTCTCTTGGGGATCTAAATCATTAATGACCAACGCCGCTTTTGTACCGAGAATTCGAATCCGAGGTCCAGGAGCTCCAGCAACTGCGCTTGCCGAAAGATAAGACATCACACCATTTGAATGGCGCAGGACCAAGAGCGAATCATCATCGGCTCCCCCGCGTAATGTTTTCACTGAAGCGGTCACTAATTTTGCAGGGCCGAACCAATCCAAAGCAGTTGAGATTAAATGTGGCTGTAAATCAAGGAGTTGACCACCGCCCTCCGCCGCACTCATATTTTCACGCCACGAAGCTGGATTGATCTCTGGCCTAAAACGTTCGAAGCGAGAGTCCATTCGGTGGATAGTTCCTAGAACACCAGACGCTAAAACTTTCTTAATTGTTAGCGCATCACTATCCCAACGGCGGTTAAAGAAAGTTGAAACAGGAACACCTGCACGCTCTCCTGCAGAAATAATCTCGGCAGTTTCAGCAAATGTGCGCCCCATGGGCTTATCTACAACAACTGGAATTCCAGCATTAATTGCAGCAAGTGCATGTTCGGCGTGAACAAGATTGGCTGATGCAACAACAACAAGATCGAGTTTGTGGGCGACTAACTCTTGAATGGTTGCAACGACTTTGACATCTGGAAAGTCAGATACAGCATGTCCAGCACGTTCGGCATTGCTAGTTTGAATCGCAACAACTTCATACCCACACCCTTTGAGCAAAGGCGCATGGAAATAACGTCCTGCTAATCCATATCCAGCAATGCCTACACGCATTAGCTCTTTATATCTTCTTGCTGCAGCTTTGAAGGCCACCAGATCTTTGGACCAATTTGATGAACTATGGCTGGTACCAAGATTGAGCGAACAATGATGGTGTCTAGGAGAACACCGAAGGCAACAGCAAAACCAAGCTCTGCTAAAGGAACCAGTGGAAGCAGGCCAAGAACGGCAAAAGTTGCCGCCAGCACGACTCCGGCTGATGTAATTACTGAGCCAGTCACTGTCACACCCTTAATGATCCCTGCACGCGTACCAATCTTGGCACTCTCTTCACGCACGCGAGTCATCAAGAAGATGTTGTAATCAATTCCCAATGCAACCAAGAAGATGAAAGCAAAGAGTGGGAACGAGTTATCACCTCCGGCAAAACCAAATACATGGTTGAAGACAAGTGCGCAAACGCCCAAAGTTGCAAAGTATGAGAGCAACACAGTTCCAAGTAGGACTACCGCGCTTAATATACTTCGCAGCAGTAAACCTAGAATGATTGTAATAACAAACAAGATAATCGGGATGATTGTCTTGTTGTCTCTGTTATTTGCCTCACGCACATCGTGGTAAACGGCGCTTGTGCCACCGACTAATGATGTCTCATCAGCGGCTTTGGCAAGTTCTCGAATTTTAGGGATGTCATTTGATGCTTCCACGCTATCTGGAGCCTTATCCAGCGTCACATTCAAAATGGCCTTGTTATTAACGACCTTCATCACTTTAGTAATTGGGTCAACAAAGGAAACGATTTCTGTTACGCCAGGTGCATTCTTAACAGCTGCTGTTACCGCATCAATTTTATCGACGGCAACAACTATCTGAGTTGGATCACCCT
>JBMOET010000115.1:0-2020 GCA_049314595.1 Candidatus Planktophila sp.
TGTTGAGTGCTGTTCCAGTAATTAGTAATTAGATTAAGAAGTCGTGGCGATGTAATTCCTGCATACGTTCCAAGATGAAACATACGGTCACGCTCTAGCCACAAAGCGCCCATGCTTTCAGGCTCAGCGAGTGAATTTGCGAGCTCGATCACATGATCTAAATGGGCCTCTGACAAATTGGAAATACTTTCACGCAGGGCTAGGGGTTCTATTCGCTGTCTTATTTTGTAGATCTCTACACATTCTGCGAAATCCATTCGTGCCACTCGAGCGCTACTGTGAGATCGAATAACGACTAAGCCTTCATTTTCCAGCTGGCGAAGCGCTTCTCTGACAGGGATGCGACTGGTTCCCAATTCTTGTGCAATTTTATCTTGAAGCAAAGTCTCATTTGGCTTAAACCTATGGTCCAAAATCATCGTGCGAATCTGATCGGCCACATGCGTGGCTACTGTCGCAATTTGAGGGCGCTTCACTGGATTCCTTAGCCTCTAGGTTCTTCGATAACAGCGACTTTAGCAGAAGCACTCTGATGAATCTCTTTGAAAGTTCGCACTCTAAATTCTCGGATCAAATACTATTTTTAAGACATCGGCGTTTCTTAAATCTTTATAAACGATCGGCCAATTTTTGAGTGGTTCCACTCTGCTGATCAGCGGACTGAGCGAGACGTGCGCATGCTCTAAGAGTTTAAGCGCACGATTCCACGATTGTGGAGTTGTTGCAAAACCAGAACTCACTAAAAGCTCTTTATAGAGAATCGCGTCTGCAGAAATATTCACATCGTGACCGACTATTCCTACAGCTACATAGCGAGCGCCACGTCGCGCCGATTGAAGTGCAGTTCTAATGCCACCTTCACTTCCAGAGCATTCAATGACAATATCAAAGCTCTCAGGTTCTGGCGAGTGCGTGATCATGAAACCCAACTCTAAGGCTACGCCCAATCGAATGCGATCTTTTTCTAAACCTGAAATCGTGACGATTCCGCCCGCTGCTCGAGCTACCTGGGCTGCCAGTAAACCCATCGGCCCTGGACCGGTCACTAATACTTGGTCAGCAACGTTTATTAGTGGTGGATCTAAAAGAAGATGACAGATACACGCTAATGGTTCGGTCAGTGCAGCTTCATGATCTGTAATCCCATCTGGCATTGGATGAAGCAACTCCTCTGCTACTGCAACATAAGTTGCAAATCCGCCATCGACAAAAGATCCCATCGATGCCTTGTTCTTGCACAAATTTCTGCGACCATCTCTACAAAAATTACATTTGCATATTTGATGATGCGTCTCGCAGGCAACTCTTACTCCCATCCATTTGGCATCAACGCCCTCTCCGATTTCAACGACCGTCCCTGCAACTTCATGACCCATAACAACTGGTGGAATGTTTGGATAAGCATCAAGTGCAATATGAAGATCTGTCCCGCACACACCAGCGCCATGAACTTCTACAATCACTTGGCCCGCATTAGGCACAGGACGTGGCCATGAGACTATCGAAATTGAATCTGGTCCGAGCGCTGTCTTAACTATCGCAGTCATCTCCTGAATAGATTTACTCATACTGGTGATCTCATTTCTGTACCGGATCATTAGGGTGTTCTGCTAGTTGATGAATTTCTATGTTCATATATCTGTGCAGCGGAAGACTTACTAAAATCTCTTCAATTGTGCTGGCTTTTTCCGCCTGCCAAATGCCCCAGGTAGTGGTGTTTGAATCTGCCCGCCACAACCGCAATAGAACGCCTTCTTTAGCTAGTGCGCTAGCTTTAATGGCTTCTTGGTTACGCAGCTCTAATCGATCGTCGGCAGATAAGTCATTTGGAAAATCAACTTTCATTTTTATAAGAAACTGCACGGTCACTGCATTTCCGATGATTTAAAAGTTACATCACCGTTCTTGGTGACTCCAGTAACCGTCCCTGAACCATTTGGAATGATTGCTAATGTCATCCACGAGCTCTCTTCACCACGTGGTTTGATTGTTATTCCTTGACCCCTTTGCTTTGCCCCAG
>JBMOET010000116.1:0-1989 GCA_049314595.1 Candidatus Planktophila sp.
GCCTTTTCAATCTCATCAAAGAGAACTACTGAGAATGGGCGACGACGTACTTTTTCAGTCAACTGTCCACCCTCGTCATAACCGACATACCCCGGAGGTGCACCAAATAGACGTGATGCAGTGTGGCGCTCTGAGTATTCAGACATATCTAACTGAATTAATGCGTCTTGATCACCGAACAAGAACGATGCCAATGTGCGTGAGAGTTCCGTCTTTCCAACACCTGATGGACCAGCAAAGATAAATGATCCACCTGGACGGCGTGGATCTTTCAAACCTGCGCGTGTGCGGCGAATAGCTTGAGACAACGCTTTGATTGCTTGATCTTGTCCGATGACACGATTATGAAGTTCGTCTTCCATACGTAAGAGGCGTGCAGTTTCTTCTTCAGTTAATTTGAATACTGGAATTCCAGTAGAAAGAGAAAGTACCTGAGCAATGAGTTCTTCATCCACTTCAGTGACTTTATCTAAGTCAGTTGCTTTCCAATTCTTTTCTGCCTCGTTCTTTTCGGTGATTAAGGTTTTTTCCTTATCGCGAAGAGAAGCGGCTTTTTCAAAATCTTGTCCGTCAATTGCTGATTCTTTTTCTTTACGGGCATCTGCAATTTTGTCATCAAAAGCGCGGAGCTCAGGTGGAGCTGTCATTCGCCTAATGCGAAGACGTGAACCGGCCTCATCAATTAAATCAATTGCCTTGTCTGGCAAGAAACGATCGGATACGTAACGGTCGGCAAGGTTTGCAGCTGCTGCGAGCGCACCATCAGTAATAGATACGCGGTGGTGCGTTTCATAGCGATCGCGAAGACCCTTCAAAATTTCGATTGTATGTGCAACTGATGGCTCTTTAACTTGAATTGGCTGGAAGCGACGCTCTAGCGCTGCATCCTTTTCAACATGCTTGCGGTACTCATCAAGTGTGGTTGCACCAATTGTCTGCAGCTCACCGCGAGCTAACATTGGCTTCAAAATACTTGCTGCATCGATTGCACCTTCTGCAGCGCCAGCGCCAACAAGGGTATGAATCTCATCAATGAAAAGAATAATATCGCCACGAGTTTTAATCTCTTTTAGCACTTTCTTTAAGCGCTCTTCGAAATCTCCACGGTAGCGGCTACCTGCAACTAAAGCTCCAAGATCTAGCGAATATAACTGCTTATCTTTTAAAGTTTCCGGGACATCATTTTTGTAGATTGCTTGAGCAAGACCTTCAACAACTGCAGTCTTACCTACACCGGGCTCGCCAATTAATACTGGGTTGTTCTTTGTACGGCGTGATAAAACTTGCATCACGCGTTCAATTTCATTTTCGCGTCCAATAACTGGATCTAGCTTTCCTTCACGTGCGGCTTGTGTGAGGTTACGTCCGAATTGATCAAGTACCAACGATGTTGATGGCGTACCTTCTGCTGGGCCACCTTGAGTAACAGCTTCTTTTCCTTGATAACCAGATAGGAGTTGAATTACTTGCTGACGAACGCGATTCAAATCTGCACCAAGTTTTACAAGAACCTGTGCCGCAACGCCTTCACCTTCACGGATTAAACCCAGCAAAATATGTTCTGTACCAATGTAATTATGACCAAGTTGCAACGCTTCACGTAAAGAAAGTTCTAGAACTTTCTTAGCTCGCGGAGTAAATGGAATGTGCCCACTTGGAGCTTGCTGACCTTGTCCAATAATCTCTTCAACCTGCGCACGAACACCTTCTAAAGAAATTCCTAGAGATTCGAGTGCCTTGGCTGCTACGCCTTCACCTTCATGTATGAGTCCAAGCAGGATGTGCTCAGTACCGATGTAGTTGTGGTTGAGCATGCGAGCCTCTTCTTGGGCCAGGACAACAACACGGCGGGCTCGGTCTGTAAAGCGCTCAAACATTGGCGTACTCCTTCTTATGCGATTCGTTAAGCCTAATACCTCACCTGCCAGGCTCGCGAGGCGGATATGGCTCGGTAGTTACAACCCCAGACCTAGGGCTTTTATGCCCCGA
>JBMOET010000117.1:0-1987 GCA_049314595.1 Candidatus Planktophila sp.
ATGCTGACAGCCCCCGCAAGGACGCCTGTGACGGACTTTGAATCAGCCCTGCGGGGGCACCCAAGCCTTCCCAGCGCCGGCCAGCGGTCCTGCCGTGTACTGATAGATCTGATAGATCGCTTGAATGCGCCCAACGTGTTCTTGACCTTATGGATGTGCCATCATTAGCAACTTCGAGAGTAATTGGTAATTCAAGACAGCAAATATTTACACCTTCGGCCAGCGCATGCATTGATTTAGCGGCACATCAACAAGAAGCAGATTCATATCCAAACCCTTCAATTCAACGCACAATTGCCCTGTAAAGACGCAATTCAGCAAAGGGTGATTGCAACAGGCTTCAAGCAATTGAAGCAAGAAGCAGGCAGGTAAATTGGAAGTCTTATGGGAACGTTCAAATACCCTGGGGCTTATGGCGTGAGCCGATCAAAGGTAAACGGATAAACGGGTTTTTAGGCAGCTCAAATCTTCTAGACAACTGGGCATCGATCATTGAAGCAAGACTTGATCCAACAACTGCTCCAAATGGGATAGCAATAAGCTGTGCAATTGGCACTTACTCAATCAACACTGGCTTGTTTTGGCATAACAACCCACAAGGCTGGGCAACATGGCAAGCACCACCAAAGGGCAGCGATTGGGAACGGATAGTTATTGATTTATGCAGCCCAGTTATCAATAAGTCTTAGCCGTGAACCCAGCCACACCAGGCCGCAGGGAGCAGTTGCTGGCGCAGATCAAGCCCATGGCATGGGAATTACAAAACAGCAACCCTGACGTCGCTCGAGAGGCTCAACTACTGGGGCAGATGGGTTTGCTATATGACGAGCTGTTTGCGATGGATCCTGATGGTGAGTAATAGCATAAACAGACAGCAGCTTCGGTATCCAATTCACATCCAAGTGCCTTGTGGGAAATTGATATTTTAATCGAAATGAATTGATTGACGTGCAAATGCAAATACAAGGCGCAAAAAGTATAATCTCTTGATTGATGTAATCAAAGTAAAATGAAAATCCCAGGGAAACTATTGTAGCGAATCTAGCACCTTTGTGAGCGATGATTGGCATGTGCTGTTGTGGCCAATCTGAGGTTCTCCCTTAGGGCAATTTGAATTAATGCTTGTCCTTGAATTGCCTTCTAAGCGCATAACACCTGCACCTCTCCAAAAATCATGTGGGCATCCCCAACCAGGCTTTCCTGCTACCCGCGAGTCATGGCCCAGTGATCTGTAAGACCAATGGCCGTAATAGCACTTGACCTCCATGCAATTTCCTCCTCCTACATATGCCGACCCAGAAGGACACTCGTTACCTTCCGCTATGTCAGCGCCTTGTGAATTTATTTGCCGGGTTGTTGGCATCGTCTCACCTTGCATAGATCTTACACAACCAGCATAATCTTTCGCTTCTAGGCAGAGCTTGTGAATTTTAGGATCTACCTGACTACTTACTTGGGCTAGAATAGGGGAAATGGAAGCAACACATAGCAAAGTGGCTATAACCTGGAGTTGACGCACGGCAATAACCTTGGTTGATGCAGGTGAAGTATAGATCAACATCAATTTTATGTGGCTATAGCCCCAAGCCTCTTGAGGGCATGACTCATGCCCATTCCGACTAGCGATTATGCAACTATTGCATAGCAATAGCAGATGTTTTGTATCACAATATTACAAGTATCATAAAGTCAAGACCTGTAAATTACAGTTAGGATGCTGAATCTAAATTAGGATCAAAACTCTGTCCCTTTCCACAGCTCTCCTGAGCGGGCTGCTTCTAAGCTCAGGTGCAGCCATTGCTCAGAACTGCTCATCTTTTCAAAACTGTGCTGAAGCCGTAGCTTCCTACAAAGGGACTCCTGAAAAAGCTTCCAGCGAGTCGCTTTGATTCCAGCCAAGAAACAGGGCTGTAGGGAGCTCGCTTGATCGGCTATGCAGTGACGGGCAATTCTTCTGTTTCAAGCCAAAAAATCTTCTGAGGGCCAT
>JBMOET010000118.1:0-1917 GCA_049314595.1 Candidatus Planktophila sp.
GCCGAAGTCACGAGTTCGATTGCCAAAATACGGCTTAAGTTCTCAACTACTTTGCGCAGTTTACGTGCAGCCGACCAGCCCATTGAAACATGATCTTCTTGCATGGCAGATGATGGAATCGAATCAACGCTAGCAGGTGTCGATAAACGTTTGTTCTCGCTGACTAAACCAGCTTGCGTGTATTGAGCAATCATTAATCCCGAATCAACACCAGGGTCATGGGCTAAAAATGGTGGCAAACCTGCAGATCTATGTTGATCAAGTGCGCGATCAGTGCGACGTTCAGCCATCGACCCTAGATCAGTTGCTGCGATTGCTAGAAAATCTAAAACATAACCAACGGGTGCGCCGTGAAAGTTTCCATTTGATTCCACTCGACCATCGGGCATCACAACTGGGTTATCGATTGAACTTGCTAATTCGCGTGCGGCGATTGTTGATGCGTATGAAATCGTGTCACGAACTGCGCCGTTGACTTGCGGTGCACAGCGAAGTGAATATGCATCTTGAACTCGTGAATCATTTTCACGATGCGATGCCACGATTCCAGATCCCTTTAACATCGCATAAATATTTGCGGCACTTACCGCTTGACCGATTTGTGGTCGCAGCGGTGCATGCAGATCAGGGGCAAATACGCGATCAGTACCGAGCAAGCCTTCAATACTCATGGCAGTTGTAATATCAGCGACTGCACATAAGTGTTCCAAATCCGCACATGCCATGATTAACATACCCAGCATGCCATCGGTGCCATTTATTAATGCCAGGCCCTCTTTTGCTTCAAGTTCAATCGGTGCAATACCTGCTGCATCTAATGCCTGCATCGTCGGCATCTCAACACCATTGGCATCATGGACTCGGCCTTCACCCATCAATGCAAGTGCACAATGAGATAGCGGAGCTAAATCGCCACTGCAACCGAGTGAGCCAAACTCTGGAACCACTGGAGTAATGCCTTTATTTAGGAACTCAACATAGGTTTGAGCAAGGGCGACTCTGACACCGGTACGACCCGAAGCCATTGTGCGAAGGCGTAAAAACATCAGTGCACGCACGACTTCGCGCTCGATGGCTGGACCAACGCCGGCAGCATGAGATCTAATGAGCGACTTCTGTAACTGCACACGGTCTTCTATATCAATATGCCGATTGGCTAATGCTCCAAAGCCCGTGGATACACCGTAAACCGGTATGCCACCTGCAGCGTAGCCTTCAATAAATTTACGTGTTGTGTTCATGGCATCGATGGCAGTTTGTGAAAGCTGCACTTGTGCGCCATGGCGAGCTACATCTATGACATCAGAAAAACTCACTCCTGATGTCGATAGCGTAATTACTTTAGATGATCTGGATGCCATTGTGCCAAACCTGTTCTACTAAGTTAACACCAGGGCGATATGCCAAGTGAATATAAGACGGTGCGTTGAGAATCTGAAAGTCTGCGCGAGCACCTTCAACTAAATGTCCAATGTCGTCTCTGCGCAGTGCTTTGGCTCCACCCAATGTTGCAGACCAGATTGCTTGCTCTGGAGAAAAATGCATTTCGCGCACTGCTATTGCAATAATAAATGCCATGCTGGTTGTATATGAAGAACCTGGGTTACAGTCAGATGCCAGAGCAACCGTGATACTGGCTTCAAGCAATGGTCGAACATCTGGGTAAGCCGATCTCGTTGAAAATTCAGCCCCTGGCAATAACGTGGCAACTGTCTTTGATGCAGACAACAACTCAATGTCTTTTTCACTTAGATGCGAAACGTGATCAACGGATGCCGCATTAAGCTCGACTCCTAGCGATACGCCTTGACCCTCTTGTAATTGGTTGGCATGGATGCGCGGTAACAAACCTTGCGCGATTCCAGCTTTTAAAATCTTACGTGCATCATCAACGGCAAATGCGCCTTTGTCACAAAA
>JBMOET010000119.1:0-1756 GCA_049314595.1 Candidatus Planktophila sp.
TATGTGCGCGATGCCAAGATTGATACTTTGTATGAAGGCACTACAGCGATTCAAGGTCTCGACTTCTTCTTCCGCAAGATTGTTAAAGATGGTGGCCGCGCAATTGGTCTACTTGGAAAAGAGATTCAAAAGTTTGCTGAATCTGGTGGTGCCAACACTCAGGAAAAGGCGGCTCTCTTTACCGCCCTTGGAAATCTCAATGGAATCATCTCTGTTCTCATTGGACATGCCATGGAGTCACAAGAGGATCCAGAAAAGATTTATGTTGTGGGTCTTAATACTTCGCGCTGCTTGATGGCAGTTGGAGACATCATTACCGCTTGGTTATTGATCCGTCAGGCCGATATTGCAGTTGAGAAGCTGCCAACTGCTGGAAAAGATGCCGATTTCTATACAGGCAAGATTGCATCGGCAAAATTCTTTGTAACCAACTTCTTGCCTCAGATTGCAGCTGATCGAGTGATAGTTGAGGCAACTAATGGTTCAATCATGGATATTCCAGAAAGCGCCTTTTAAAAGGACTACGCTGACCCGATGTGGTCAACACGTAAGGGCGAAATTCTTGCATTAGCCGGTGCACTTGGTTTTGCCTTTAATGGCATTGTCTCGAAATTGATTTTAACAAGCGGTCTCTCCTCAATGCGCTTAACGCAGGTGCGCTGCGGCGGGGCATTCATTATTTTGTTTACTTATGTTTTCCTGCGATACCGACATAGATTGCGCACGACTAAGCAGGAGCTCCCTTGGCTAGCCGCCTACGGCCTCATTGGCTTTATGGCTGTGCAGGCCTTTTATTTTGTAGCAATCACAAGGATGCATGTGAGCATCGGCCTCATCATGGAGTTCACAGCGCCAATTTGGATCGTTATATGGCTTCGCTATGTCATGAAGAAGTACGTACCGCCACTTATGTGGATCTCGATTTCAATGGCATTTAGTGGGCTGCTTCTCATCGCCCAGGTTTGGAAGGGTCAGACTCTTGATCCAATCGGGGTCAGCGCTGCATTGATTGATGCCTTTGCACTAGCAATCTATTTTCTCTTGGGAGAAAAACTAACGCGCACTCGTGATGCCGAAACTCTCTCTGTCTTTGGTTTTGGCTTTGCAACCCTTGGTCTCTTAATCCTGATGCCGATCTGGAATTATCCCGTCGAGATATTTACGCAATCAATTAATCTGCAGGGAATCCTTGAACAATTCAGTCTGCCAGGTTGGGTTTTAATCTTGTGGATTATCGTGATGGGAACGATTGCGCCTTACCTTTTCGTCGTCAATGGAATTAAGTTGCTATCGGCCTCAACGGCCAGTGTGATGGGAATGGCTGAGCCAGTCTTAGCAGGAATCTTCGCGTGGATCTGGATCTCTGAAAAATGGAACTTCATTCAGTTAATCGGCGGCGGCATTGTCATCGTTGGAATTATCTTTGCCGATAAAGCTCGATCGGCTGCGCATTAACTCTTAACTAAGCGCCGAAGCTAGTGTCCTCGGGTGTTCCAGCTTCGCGTTGTTGCGTCCAGTCAGTACCTGCACCTGGATTTTGTGGCATATCGTAAAAACGTGCGTAGTGAAGTTGGGCAGAGACGGTAATTGTGCGCGTTGGTCCGTTACGGTGCTTAGCAACAATAAGATCGGCCTCGCCGGTGCGGTTTTGTTGATCGTACATATCGTCACGATGGAGCAAGATAACAACGTCGGCATCTTGTTCGATCGAACCAGATTCACGTAGATCAGAGAGCATTGGCTTCTTATCGGTACG
>JBMOET010000120.1:0-1752 GCA_049314595.1 Candidatus Planktophila sp.
CTTCTTGATCAATCAAGAGCAACTTTACCGAACGATTAATCGGGGCGGAATTATCAAATTCGGTTCTGTAATCTGGTTGGGCGAGTGGAATTTGCGTACTGAATTACCCTCTTCTCCGATAAGAACTTTCAGAGTAAGTGATGCAACTTCCGAAATATTCTGATCTAAAGATGAAAAGTTAAAAACTTTAGAGGTAGGACTATTATCAAAGCCACATACTGGAATCGTTTTTTTAAGCCCTGCAATCTCCATTTGCGCACCTAGCGCCAAAGTATCACTGACGCAGACAATTGCATCAATCTCTGGATGGCGAGCAAGCAAACGAACTGTTGCTGCACGGGCACTTGCGATTGTTTCATCACCTAGCTCGCAGTATTCACGTACCAAGTTTTTGGGCTTCAAATCCCTTAGCTCGGCATACCTTTGGCTCCAACCCAATAAGCGATCATCAGCAACGCTCTTCGGTTTTGTTGAATTAAAATTAGGCGTCTTCCATCCTAGAAAACCAATCGTACGATGTCCCTTTTTCCAAAACATATTTGTGGCATCTCTTGTTCCGCTTGCCCCATCAACATCGATCCAAGGATAAGAATTAGCAAATTCGGCTGGGCTTCCCCATGGTCGACCAAAGCTTAAAAATGGAACATTTCGCTGTATCAAATAACTTAAACGTGGATCCTCTTCTACTGTCGATGTTAAGACAAAACCATCAACATCACGTGAATTGATGAGCTGCTTTAACTTCTCTACTTCGCTCTCGGACGGGTCGCACGTGTAGGTAAAAACTTTAATGCCACGAATTTCAGAAGCTCGGACAAGTTCATAGACAAATTCACCCTGAATATATCCAGCATACAAACCATCGGAGCCCTTACCTGTAGGCGCATTTGAATCAACGCGCACAGCAATAGTTGAAGACTTCCTGGACCGCAGTCGGCGGGCCGACAGATTCGGTGTGTAATTAAGTTTGTCAATCGCCGCTAGAACTTTTGCAGTTGTCTCTGGCTTGACTCTTTCCGGAAAATTAAGCACATTGGAAACTGTTTGCAGGGAAACGCCAGCTTCTCGTGCAACCGAGACGATGGAAGCTCTGGGTTTATCCATCCTGTAAAACCACTACTCCTTATAAATGTACTGAACTAATCGAATACTACGCTTTATCAGCGAGCCAAGAATAGGCCGCAACGGTCCAGCCTTGAATTATTTGAGGTGGTTGTGCAACTCGATTCGTGTGCGAATGAACGCCACGCTCATCTACGATCTGTACATCGTGGATAAAGCGATTGATCAAATCCGTTTCTGGCCAATCGCCGCGGAAAAACTCTGGATAGCCGCCACATGACTCGATTGCATTTTTGATTTTCGCTTGCACCATTTTTGACTCGCGAGTGAATCCATTTTTCAGGAGACCGCGCGCTGTTAAAACACCATCAAATGGCCATGAAGATCCAGTGTGGTAGCCACCTGGTCGGTAAGAGTGATGCGCACTCGATAGTGTTCGTAAACCGCTTTCACCTAGCATTGACTCATCAGTCATGGCATTGGCAATTGCCGTGCGGTATCCACTAAATTCATCGCCTAAGAGAACTCCTGAATCTAATAGACGTCCCTGATTGCTCGCCATAGATTCAAATTTCGCAGTATTTCCATTTGAATCTCTTTCGATTCCTAATGCAAAACTATCTCCCAACCAAAAGGCGCCGATTAAGGAAAGTTGTAAATTTCGGGCTATCTTCAACATTTCCCTGACTG
>JBMOET010000121.1:0-1742 GCA_049314595.1 Candidatus Planktophila sp.
ACTTGTGCAAGACCAGGACATCATGTGGTTTGAAGAGCCATGCCATTGGGAAAATGATCGTCGCGCAATGCGCGATGTTCGTTTTAGAAGTGGGATTGCAGTCTGTGCCGGACAAACTGAAATGTCGGCAGCTGGCTGCCGCGACTTAATGGAAATTGCTGCAATCGACTACTGTAATTTTGATTCATCATGGTCAGGCGGACCAACTGAATGGCTTCGCGCTGCAGCGGTAGCTGCAACTTACGGTGTGAAGATGGCTCATCATGAAGAAGCCCAAGTATCAGCCCACTTGATTGCATCTCAATCACATGGAACATTTATTGAGTTTTTTCATCCAGACCGTGATCCCATCTGGCACAACATGATTGCTAATGCCGCTCCATTAAATAACGGCTATATGGCGCTACCCACAGGTCCAGGCCTTGGTTGGGAACTTGACCGTGATTACATTTCTAAGCATCGAATTAATGAGCGGTCAACGCAGCGTTAAATTTGCTCTATTAACCCAGGTCGCTCGTTAAGTAAACGGGCAATCAATCCACCGAAAAGTGAGTTACACCAAGCAAACCAAGGCCGCGTGTAATCAGTGGCATCATCAACGTTAAATGATTCATGGAGCAAGCCCGTACCCGCGCTGGATTTGATCAGTGTTCGCAGGCAGTCCAAAATCTCTTCATCATTGTTACTAGTGCTTGCTTGAATAATCAAAGAAATTGGCCAGATTGTTCCATTGCCCGTATGGGGAGAACCAATTCCTGAACCCGCAGCACCTGAAAAGTAGTACGGATTTTCGGGGCTCAGAATGAATCTGCGGGTGGCTTGATAAATCTCATCGTCAACCGCGCAGACTCCTAAAAATGGGAGTGATAAAAGGCTTGGAACATTTGCATCATCCATGCACACATAATTTCCTAAACCATCAACTTCATAGGGATAGATTGAGCCAAAAAATGGATGATCAATGAGTCCGTAGGTGTCTAAGCCAGATGAAATATCATCTATCAGTTCAAGAGTGGGTTCAACTAAATTAGTTAGTTGTAGTTCGTTAAACAAAATAAGCAAACTCTTTAAAGTTTTAAGCGCAAAGAGATTTTCGGGGATATTGAAAGGATACATACAGGCATCATCGGAGGCACGAAAACTCGAGGCAACCATTCCGGTAGGTTTGTATGTAGGCCCCCGGCCCTTGTTACTCAAAGTATCTATCGGGTTTGAAGTTTCGCGATCAAAAAAATATGGTCCGTGTCCGTTAATTCTCTGCTGAACTTTTAAGGTAGAGATGATGAGCGCAATTGAATCAAGCCAGGTGGCATCAAAAGGTTCAGGGTTTTCTGTCATGTTCCAGAACTCAATGGCTAATGCGAGGGGATAGATCAGGGAATCTAACTCCCATTTACGCTCATGGATCCCTGGCAGCATCGCAGTCTTATCGGTTGCCCAGTAACCCAATTTTTCTTCGTTATAGAAAGCATTGGCATAAGGATCTTTAAGAATGCAGTGGGCTTGACTGCTAATTAGTCCAATTAGCAGTTTTTCAATATCTTTTGAACTCTTCGCTAATGGCAAGTAGTGCCAAACCTGCGCCGTCGAATCGCGAAGCCACATTCCTTCAATATCACCTGTGATGATGTACGTATGGTTTTTTCCTTCATGCACGTAGTTATATGCAGTCGTATCAAGAGTATTCGCAAAAGTATTTACGAATAATTGGCGTATCTCGGGATTTTTAATCTGCTGTGCAG
>JBMOET010000122.1:0-1694 GCA_049314595.1 Candidatus Planktophila sp.
GTGGTCCTGAACAGCGTACCGATAAGAAGCCAATGCTCTCTGATCTACGTGAATCCGGTTCCATCGAACAAGATGCCGACGTTGTTATCTTGCTACACCGCGACGATATGTACGATCAACAAAACCGCACAGGCGAGGCAGACCTTATTGTTGCTAAGCACCGTAACGGACCAACGCGCACAATTACCGTCTCAGCCCAACTTCACTACGCACGCTTCTTTGATATGCCTCAAAATCCTGGGGCAGGTACAGATTGGACGCAGCAGCGCGAAGCTGGAACGCCAGAGGACACTAGCTTCGGCGCATAGTTAAGCGTTAATGCGCAGCCGAACGCGCCTTATCGGCGAAGATAATTCCAACAATGACAATAGCGCCACCAATTAACTGAATGAAATTCCATTTCTCAGAGATCCAGATCCATGCGAAGATTCCTGCTAAGACTGGCTCAGCCATTCCCATCACACTGGCCGTTGATGCCGACAACAACTTAATTCCATTGACAACAAAAAGGTACGGCACGATGGTTCCCATCACGATAATCCACATAATTAAAACCCAGCCCGGCAAAGTAAATTGATCAAGGATCCCCTGCAGGTTAATCGATTGAGTAAAAATCCCAACAGGGTAATCCCAAATCGGCATGAGAATTAAGAGACCAGCGGATGCAAAGCCAAAACCATAGACCGAGAGAGTTTCGGAATCACGAGTACGCGTAAGTTTTTCTCCCAAGAGAAAATAGATGGCCAGTGCGAAGGCATCGATGAATGCAGCAGTAACCCCGATTGGATCCAGAGTCTGACCCTTCCAAACCTGGGCGATTAAGATCAGCCCACTAAAGGCCATCGAAATCGAGATCCACATTAGCGGCGGTACGTACTTCTTCATGACATAGCGAAGCCATATAACAATCCAGACTGGCGCGGTGAACTCAATAATCAGACCGATACTCACATGCATACGCGCAATCGCTACAAAATAAAGCGCCTGTACCGCCATAAAGCCAATCAGGCCATATGCAGCAAGCCAGGGAAGCTCCTTTTTAGTCGCGCGCAATCTCTCTCGGTAGCGCACAAGAACATAGGCCAACAAAATAATAAATGCCCCGCCACACCGCACCTGCGTTAAGCGCATCGCGGAGAGCCCGTTAGTTAAAACCAATTTCGAGACTATGCCATTAAAGGCAAAACCAAGTGCACCGGCTAATGCAAAAATTTCACCCTTACGTGTTGTCCACATCAGGTCAGCGTAGTCGTTTTAAAAGGCGCTTTCTGGAATATCCATGATTGAACCGTTAGTTGCCTCTACTATCACTCGATCTGCAGCGATTTGAGGTAAGAAGTTGGTTACAAAGAATTTTGCCGATGCGATCTTGCCTGTATAGAAATCAGCATCCTTTCCAGCAGTTGGGAGCTTCTCAGCAGCAATATCGGCCTGACGGATTAGCAACCACGCAGTAATGATGTCTCCAACTGCCATTAAGCAGCGCGAAGTATTGAGACCAACAACATAAATCTTTTCTGGATCCTCTTGTGACTCCATGGCATGGCCAATAAGCACAGAGATGATTCCATTGAGATTTCCAAGAGCGGTAAAGAGTGCGGCCTTCTCTTGAGTATTGGCGCCACCAGATTCAGCAAATTTTTGAATCTCTTTTCCAAGTAGACCAATTGCGCGGCCACCATCTTTAACAATCT
>JBMOET010000123.1:0-1669 GCA_049314595.1 Candidatus Planktophila sp.
GTTGAAGATCCAAATCTTGCCACGGCAGATATGGGTCCACTTATTTCAAAGAAACAATTTGATGTTGTCGAATCTTTCTTGGATGAACCAATTGCCTTTACGGGAAGTGCTCCATCAGGTCCCGGTTATTGGATGGCTCCAACCGTGTTGCTTCCTAAAAGTACACAAGCGCGTTCTTGGCGCGAGGAAATCTTTGGTCCGGTCGTATCTGTCATGACTTTTGAAGATGAAGCCGAAGCAATCTCGATGGCAAATGACAGTGAATATGGATTATCAGGATCTATCTGGACGCGCGACGTTGGGCGCGCATTACGCGTTTCGCGAGGCATCGATACTGGAGCGCTCTCAGTCAACTCAAACTCATCGGTGCGTTTTTGGACTCCATTTGGTGGCTTTAAACAGTCCGGACTAGGTCGCGAACTAGGACCTGATGCATTGGATTCATTTACTGAAGTCAAGAATGTTTTTATCTCAAATGATTAAGTTACCTATTACGACACCGACCAAATAATAGAAGAGGAAATAACGCCATGGCACAACGCTTAGAAGGACGTGTAGCAGTAATTACTGGTGCAGGTAGTGGAATCGGAGCAGAGACTGCCCGCCGCTTAGCAAGTGAAGGCGCAATAATCGTCGCCGCTGATACGAATGAGGCCTCTGGTCAAGCGATCGCCAACGAAACTGGTGGAATCTTCGTCAAAGCAGATGTAACGAGTGCCGCAGATGTTGAGAACATGTACAAAGTTGCATTTGATACTTACGGTCGAATTGATATCGCATTTAACAATGCTGGAATCTCTCCCCCAGATGATGACTCCATTTTGACCACCGGCATTGATGCCTGGGAACGCGTACTCCGCGTAAACACAACCAGCGTATTCCTTTGCTGCAAGGCAGTTATCCCTTACATGCAAAAAGCTGGTAAGGGTTCAATTATCAATACCGCATCTTTTGTCGCAACAATGGGTGCGGCAACATCACAGATTGCATACACAGCATCTAAAGGTGGCGTCTTGTCAATGAGCCGCGAGCTCGGTGTGCAGTTCGGACGTGAAGGCATCCGTGTGAATGCACTTTCACCTGGGCCAGTTAACACGCCATTGCTTCAAGAATTATTTGCGAAAGATAAAGAGCGTGCAGCGCGTCGATTGGTTCATATCCCTATGGGTCGCTTTGCTGAAGCTAGTGAAATTGCAGCCGCCGTTGCATTCTTGGCCAGTGATGATTCTTCATTTATTACTGCCGCTAACTTCTTAGTTGATGGCGGAATATCTGGAGCGTATGTAACACCGCTAGATATCTAGAGTAAAAAACTAAATAGTTACTATTGGCGCGGTTGCGACTCGATCAAGAAATTGATCTACTAAGTCGTAGCCGCGCTGATTGCTTTCTTGCTCTAGTCGCTTAGTCTGCGCACGCAGTTCCTCGACATTAACGCCCTCAGATTCTACTTCTGCACATCCGCCATCCATAGCCAGCCACATATCCAAGACTTGTGAATCGATTTCAGGGTGAAACTGCATTCCAAGGGTGCGACCAAAAACATAAGCTTGTGCACACAGCTCGTTACGGGCAATTTCTTGTGCCCCCGGTGGAAAAGTGAATCGATCCCAATGATATTGAAACCAAGGCCCACGAGGAATAAAACTCTCATCATCACTTTCGATTT
>JBMOET010000124.1:0-1660 GCA_049314595.1 Candidatus Planktophila sp.
ATCACTCTTTAAAATCTCTTTAATCAGAGCGAAGGAGAGATCAGGATTAGCCTCAGCGATAGCAGCGATTTTGAAATAGAACTCAATCTGCTTCGGAATCGATCTGTGCTCGATCGCGGCAATTCGACCGGCAGCCTGAACAAGTTCGTCTGAAAGCTTTACATTTGTCGCCATGGCAAGAACCCCTTTGAGTTGCCACACCATATCAGCAAAGGTACCTAAAAGTAACCTTTTGCTACCAAGGCCCCGGCCCACCATATCCTTGATCTTCATCAATCCTCTTTTCACTTAGGCTCTGAATTTAATAATCTGGGACTGACAAAAATGCAAACTAATCCACAGGTACAAATAATTCGCTCACCACCGACAATGTCAGTTACTCACAGTAGTTTGTCAGCATGTTCGAGACATTCTTCATCGCGCTACTTATCTTCCTATTCCTTAACCGCAACAAAGGCCGCAAAAAACCTCGTGGCCTAGATGCCGAGCTCAAAGAGCTGATCGAAGGCTCCAACGATGCAACGGGGATAGGCCTTGAGATTAAAGGTTTTCTACTCGACCTTATCGATGACGAGAAGAACGATGCCGAAAAATTCTCCGATGCCCGCCTTGCCCAGGCACAGCGAATTTTAGATCGCGCAGGCCCAGGTGCCATGTACTGGATGACCGAGATCGCCACACAGTTAGCATTTCTTGCAGCTGCCCAAATCAACGGTATTCCCACTAACGTCAACGTCGAATTACGCGAGGGTGCCACGCCTGAAGATATTGTGCGCATCGTTGTTCGCCCTTAGTAACACGCAAATCCTGGTTTTAGCCATAAACTGCCTAAATCATCTAAGGAGAGACGATGAAATATAGCCAGGCAGATATTGATAAAGCACGCCGTGATTTTGTGTTCACCTTGAAACCGTGGGTTGATGGTTCACCACATGGCTCAATTACCGAAGGCAGTGATTGGTATTCCATGATCATAGGTCTTCCAGTCGAACCTTTTAATATGGTCTGGATTGCAAACCTTGGCAAAGATTGCATGGAGGCAGCCCTTGCCGATATAGAGCAACGCAATGTTGCCGGACATGTGCGCTTATCTGGCGCAGGCCTGATGCACGCTAAAGATTTGCAAGCTCGTGGCTACACATTAGGTGGAGGTAATGCCCTTATGGCATGGCATCCCGATAAAAATAGTGAAGATTTTAAACTTCGCGCCGGTTTAGAAGTTCGCCGCATTGCCAATGATGTAGAACTAGCGCCGATGCTCGAGATTTTTCAAAGCTCATTTGAAATAGATGACGCGACCATGAAGTATTTCAATGAGTTCTATGGAAATTGGAACCTTGACCATTTCTTATGGGCCTTATTCGATGCAGATGTGATGGTCTCTATTGTGACAAGTACAGTCTTTGAAAATAACGTTGGAATTTATAGCATGGCCACCCCTGCATCTGCCCAGAAAAAGGGTTACGGAGCCGAGCTTTTGCAATATGTTCAGCAGTTTCATGCGCGGGCTGGGCAAGATACAGCTCTACTCTTTGCATCTGCTGCTGGGAAATTCCTCTATGACAAATTGGGCTGGGATACTTTGGAATACACCCAGTACTACTCAAGAAAACTGCCCTAGGTTTCCTGCACTCTCCTCTATTTATCTGATCTCGGCCGC
>JBMOET010000125.1:0-1640 GCA_049314595.1 Candidatus Planktophila sp.
TAAGCGCGTAGAGCTTGAGCAAAGGCGCGGAAATCTTCAACGAGAAGATCTACTTCCTTTTGTCCATGCGCTAACGAGATTAACCACTGCTCATCAAGTCCCGGAGGCGTAATGATTCCACGGTTAAGTGAGAACAACCACGACAGTTCTGCAATCGCAAAATTTGTTGATTTATAATCACGATAGTTGCGAAGCGGTTTTGTTGTCCAGGTTATGCAACCCTTCACACCAAACCCAACAGTGTGTGCAGGTAACTGGTACTCCTCAATAATTGCATTAATGCGATCAAGGGCCTGCTGATTAAATGCTTCAGCGACTGCAAGAGTTTCCTTCGTACAGATTTTATCAACTGCACGAATACCAGCCATAGCTAGTGGGTTACCGTTGAAAGTACCAAAGTGGGCCATTTTGCCGTTAGTAACAAAGTCCATATATTTCTTTTTGCCACCAAAAGCAGCCAAAGTAAGTCCGCCACCAATAGATTTCGCTAAAGTAATTAAATCTGGAATCACACCTAAACGTTGCGCAGCACCTTGATGGCCAGCGGTTAGGCCAGTTTTAACTTCATCAAAGATTAAAACAACATTGTATTGATCGCAGAGTTCGCGGACACGTTCAAGGTAGCCTGCATCTGGTAGAACAATGCCAAGGTTCTCCATAACCGGTTCGATAATAAAGCAGGCAATCTTTGACGCATGCTTTTCAAATATACGTTCGAGTGATTCAGCATCGTTATAAGAGACAACATAGATATCTCCAGGCACTATGCCAGCCGGCACGTGTGCAATGGGATCCTCAACATCGCCAATCTGATCTACCGGCGGCTTGCTAGAGACTACAAATGGGTCATAACTACCGTGATAGCCGCCTTCAACCTTAACAATGCCATCCTTACCAGTTGCTGCACGTGCAGTACGCACGGCATACATAGTTGATTCAGTGCCACTGTTAGTAAAGCGAACCTGGTCAATCACGAAACGACGGCAGATTCGCTCTGCTGCATCAGTTGAGATCGGTGAAGGAGTCACAAAGAGCATGCCGGTTTCAAGAGATTTCTTGACCTCTTCAACCACAGTTGGGTTCAAGTGACCGGCCAACATCGCACCAAAGCCCATGGATAGATCTAGCAGCTCACGACCATCTACATCGGTCATCCAAGCGCCTTTGGCGCTAACAATTGAGATTGGATATGGATCCCAGTGTTGAAAACTAGAGGTCACACCCAGCGGCAGGGATTTAAAGGAGCGCCTGCTTTCCTCTGCGCTCTTTCCTGTCTTCTTAGTGAATAACTCCCATTCGGATTTCAGGAGTTCGGCGACTCTTTCAGGTGGAATTTCTACTGAAGTCGATGGGACAAATCTAAATGTTTCCTTGTGATTAGTTTGTGTAATCATTGTAAAGCTTGTACGGCAAAGGTTTCAGCGTTTGAAACTCGTTTGAGAAGTACTCTCCCGGTTCGGTTTTTTAGTCCTTGCGAACTAAGGCTTAAGTATCTCATGCCGTTTTTTAAAAGCAACCCCGAAACTCCTTGATTTTACGCGGGGAAAAATAATTTATTTCATAAAAAGTGCATTTAAACGTTTAGTTGTAAAGAAAAGTCCACAAATAATCATTATTACGAAGTACAGGGCATGGCCAGC
>JBMOET010000126.1:0-1592 GCA_049314595.1 Candidatus Planktophila sp.
ACAAAGGGTGTGCAATGGCTTGCTAATAAATGGAAGAATCGCAACCAGGGTGCTGGAGAGAGGATAGAGAATGACCTCCGGCACGATGAAGTAAGAGTAAAAGAGCAGATTGCCCGCCAGACAAAAGAAATTGGACGCAAAGTAGATGGTTACAAAGGCGCCATTGTGCGAGGGGGCATGAAAGATCCACAAAGGCTTCTGAAGGACGGCAAATCTATTGAAATAGGTGTCCGTGATAACACAATAAACATCACTGAATATACTGAAGATCACGTCAAGCTCAGAGTGGCAATGCTCGTCAAGGATCATCTAGACACATATGGAGAAAAACAATTCGAAAAAACTATCCAAGATATGATCCGATCAAGCCCTGATTACAAGAAAAAAGTTAGAGAGATTGCAATAAGGGACCCTTATCTAACACGCGCTGATAGCAACATATCGACAGATAGCAGGGAGGCCATCACAAGAGCCATGACTGTAGTTGAGACAGGCGAATATGATACCTATTTTTTTGAAGCGAGACAGGATATACTGAACAACAAAGCAGCCGAAATAACCTCCAAATACAAGAATGAGCTCACAAACGCCTATACAAAATTTCTCGAACGTGAGATCAATGTGGCCAAAGAAGATGCACGAAAAGACCTAGACATGACCTTTAGCAATGCTGCCGACGCTAAAATCAAGAAATCTGAGCTCACCATTCAGGAGGATGTGATTACTCGAGTCAAAGAAGCAGAAAAGATCGCGGTCGGGGATGCCGAAGAAACGGATAAGCTTTTCAAAGACGGCGAAAAAATTTAGCTGACCCCCTGCCCAGCAGGCGATGATCCCTTCCTTGGACTGGATCTATTATTGGGGGCAAAGTCACTGAAGGGCACCTCGAACATGACGAATCTCGTTGGTCACACAACACAGAGCAGCTTTGCAGGCACTGGCCTGTTGTGCGCCTGCGGCTTGCACGGGCAAGATGGTCAAATGACGAGGTTCCCATAATTGAACACCAACTTCGATCCTTGGCCATGTTTAAGTTTTCCATGCTCATAGTTTTCCCTATATTCCGGAATCTGCACCACCAGTCATTAATTCGCTCGAATTGATCACAGCTCCTCTCTGAGCAGCGGCCCGATCACCACAACGCACCAGTTCAGCACTCCTCTGCTGCTTCCGCAGCTTCTGCCATGACAACCTCCAAGCCTGGTTCCAATCGGACAGTCAAGCCGGAAGCGCTCCTTTACTGGCTGGCCGATCTCTGCGCCAGTGAGCAGGGGTATGGTGAGTGGATTCACCTGGCTGCTGCAGAGCGGGAACAGTGGCTGGACGATGAAGGATATAGCTACGCGGAACTGAAGCAATCCTTCCACAGCTTTGCCGCATCCTCGACAGTGGCTCCGGTTTTGGCTGACGCTGTCAATCGTTTCTTGCATCAAGGTGAGGCAATTCCAGAGGCGCTTGTGCAGACATTGGGCGCCTTGGTGCAGGAACACCTGGCCGCAGTGGATGCAATGGCTGGTGGCATGTCGAAGCTGAAGCGTACCTTGTTACTCCGACGGTTTGAGGCTGAGGGAGCCTACAACAATGCCCTCGAA